>DMHJ01000075.1 GCA_003449495.1 Clostridiales bacterium UBA8153 | reverse complement strand
CACCCCCGCGCTGCCGGCCCCCACGCCCACGGTGTGATAGGTAGAATCGTCCGGCCGGCGGTCCCGGTCTCCCTGGCCGGTGGGATCCTGGGCGCCATGCAGCTTCTAGAGCTGGTACCGGTTCCCGCCCGCCTGCGGGCGACAGGCCTGGCCGGGCCCCAGATCACCGCCGGGCACGGGCATCTGTCCGGCGGCGCTATCCCGCTGGTGAACAGGCCACGGTGCTTTCCGCGGCTTTACAGGTCAGCCCGGTGCGGGCAGGGTCGGCGGCACCGGCGGGCTGGTCGTTGGCCCGGGTGCGCAATCGCGCCGAGGCCGCTTGCACGTAACGTTTCTGCTCATGCTGCTGGCCGTGGTCTGGCTGTACGTCCTGTCCCGGGAGATACCCTGCCTGCTGTTGGGCGACACCGGCACCGGCGTCCCCCTGGCGGCGGGCACCCTGTTACCGGCCTTGCCGCAGACCACATCGCGGGTACTCCGGAAGAAAGGGGAACCGTCATCCCGGTGTGCAGCCTGCTGGGGACGTGGTGGTCAAGGCCATTGCCGCCTACACTCCTACCACCATTCCCGCGCCGGATTGACGGAGGGCGGCCTTCTGGGCACGGCCAGCTTAGACCTCACTGCGGTAACCTTGAGGCTGGGACCGGTGATCCAACCCATGGAGGGGATGAGCAAGCCCGGATTTGCCGCCATGACCATGGGCGTGGGAGTGCGCCCGCTCTACGATCAACTGGCCATGACCCTGGGCAGTACCCACGCTGCCACCTTCCTGGCCATGGGTGGAGGGATGGTCATCTTCGGTGTCGTAATCCTGCTTACCGGTGGGGTCAGGGCAGCGACCTCAACTTGATGCAGTTGGCCGGCTCTCCCCTCCGGAGGGCGATGGAAAGGATGGGGTTGATGAAGTGAGGGACCGGAGCTTGATCCTGGCCGGGCTGGGGCCCGGCGACCCGGCCTATATCCCCACTCCGGTGCTGCATGCCCTCCAGAGTGCGGCATGCGTGTACCTGCGCACGTCGCGACATCCTGCCGTCGCCTTCCTTGATCGGCTCGGCATCGCCTACCTGACGTGTGACCACATCTATGAGAAAAGCTCCGGATACAGCCAAGTGTACCAAGAGATCGTCGCCACGGTGCTCAGTGCCTTCTCCTCATCGCCGGGAGATGTGGTGTACGCTACGCCGGGACATCCGCTGGTAGCGGAGGAGGCCAGCCACGCTTTGATGCGGCGCGGCCGGGCCGAGGGCATCCCCCTGGTGGTCCTGCCCGCTCCCAGCGCCTTGGAAGCCATGTACGTGAGTCTTGGCATCGACCCGGCCGCCGGGCTGGAGATCGCCAGCGCCTACGACCTGCCCTCTCGCCCGCCTACGGGCGGGCGGAACCTCCTGATCCTGCAGCTGCATGACCGGATGGTAGCGTCGGCGCTCAAGCTGGCCCTCATGGAAAGCTACCCGCCCGAGACCGGGGTCACCCTCATACAATCGGCCGGAGTTCCCGGGCATGAAATCAAGGAAGACCTTCCCCTGTACGAGCTGGACCGGCATCCGCGGCTGGACCATCTCACCAGCCTCTTTGTGCCAGCAGCTCCGGTCATCACCTCCCAGCCTGGACGTGCTTCCGCCGTGGAAGCCCTGGTCGATACCGTTGCCCAGTTGCGCGGCCCCGGTGGCTGTCCCTGGGACCGCCAGCAGGATCACGTTTCCCTGCGACCCTTTGTGCTTGAAGAGGCCTACGAGGTGGTGGATGCCATTGACCGGAAGGATATGCACAAGCTCGGGGAGGAGTTGGGAGACTTACTGTTGCAGGTGGCGCTCCATGCCCAGATCAGCCAGGAAAAGGGTGGCTTCAGTTTGGAGGATGTGATCCGCGGGATTACCGGCAAACTGGTGCGGAGGCACCCGCACGTATTTCGCGGAAGCGCTATCTCCACTCCGGAGGCAGTGGTGGAGCGGTGGCAGGCCATCAAAGCATGGGAGCAGCCAGAGGTGCCGCGCTCTCTCATGGATACACTACCGTCGGGAAACGCGTTGCTGAGAGCCCGGAAGGCCCAGGAACTGGCATCTCGCGTTGGGTTTGACTGGGCGGAGGCAGGTGAGGTCCTGGAGAAATTGTCCGAGGAAGTCGCCGAGCTGGCGGTGGCCCATGGGCAGGAGGAGTCCGGCCTCGTCGAGGGCGAGATCGGTGATGTCCTTTTTTCTGTCATCAACTACGCCCGGCACCGGGGCGTGGACCCTGAAGTGGCTCTGCACCGCGCGGTGAGGAAGTTCTCCCAGCGATTCCAATGTATCGAAGACCAAGCGAGACGCTCCGGTAGGCCCCTGGCCTCGATGACGCTGCAGGAGATGGATGCCCTGTGGGACCGGGCCAAGCGAGACGGCGTCTAGACTGATTAGCGGAGGCAACCATGGACGAAGCCGGCTTGGCCGCCAGCGTCGCCCAGAAGCTGGGCAGCACCAGGAAGGCCATTGGCGCGATGTTCGAACTTGATCGAAGAGTCTCTGGCTAAAGCAGACAAAGTGACTCTGGTGGGTCCTGGCACGCTTGACATCAGGGCGCCGCCTGCCCGGCAGGGACGCAACCCCAGGACCACGAAACGCATGGATAATCCCGGCGATGAAGGTGGCGTTTTCCCGGCCGGGCCGCTCGCTATGGGAGCGGGTGAAAAGGGCTGAGGGTAATCCCCCTGTGCGGCGCCCCAGGTCATGCCGGGCGCCGCTTTCCGCTTTCCTGCGGTCTTGGTTGACTCGCATCATGTCGTGGGGAAGGTCCGGCCCGTCTTCAGTCTTCCCCGCCGTCGGGTTCACTTTTCGGGGGGGTGTTCGATCCGCCGCAAGCAGGGGTTCCCTTCGTGCCTGACCATGGGTGTGCCGGTAGAGGGTACGGTAGTTGGCATAGGAGAATCCGTCTGCCCCGGGGAACCACGGCGTAGCCGGGACGAGTAAGTCGGCGGGCCATCCCGCACCCCGCCGGGATGCGTGATGGCTGGTGTCGCCAAGGACGAGGAGGGAATCTGCGGTGCGGTTGGACAAGTTTCTCAAGGTGAGCCGGCTGGTCAAGCGGCGTACGGTGGCCAAGGAGCTGTGTGACGCAGGCCGGGTCGCGGTGAACGGGCGAGTTGCCAAAGCCGGCCAGGAGGTGGCGCCGGGCGACAGCCTGGAACTAAATTTCGGTAGTCACACCCGCAGAGTGCAGGTCCTCGAGTTGCGGCAGGCTGCCGGCACCGGTGAGGCCCGGTCCATGTACCTGGTTCTCTAAGAGGCAGGGAATTGGCATATCTGGGCCAAGCCTGCATATCCAGGGTGCACGGCAAGGCCGTGAGGCAGGAGGAGGGGAACGGGCCTGGCTGGCAGGGACTTCAAAGCCACAGCACCGGAGCATCAGGTTACTGTGGTCAACCGGGAGAGCGTCGCCGTCAAGGAGTGCTGCATGCGGACTCCTTTGACGAGCTGCAACTGGTACTTGATACGGAGCTGGGGAGTCTAAGCACCGGCGGTGAGGACCTCCATGAGTGTGAGCTCAACCTCGAGACCGGCCTGCTCTTACTCGAAGGCATGATCACCAGCCTCACCTACTCCGCTGCCACCAAGGGCAAGAAGGCCCAGGGGGGCGGCTTCTTGGGTCGCCTCTTCCGGTAACTGGGGGCGAGCGAGCAGGGCCGGCACCATGCTATAGGGGTGCGAATCCGGTGGATGACCTTGCCGCTCAGGTCTACTGACTGTTGGTGATGACCATGGCCGGTATCGGGGTCGGTCTCAGTTTTGACCTGTTCAGGGCAGGGCGGGGGTTCGCCCATCCCCGCAGCTGGGTGTTGCACCATAGCGACCTGGTGTTCCGGTGCTCTATCTCGGTGTTCTTGGCCGCGGCCCTGGGCTACGGCAACTAGGGAGACCTGCGGCTTTATGCGGAGCTAGGATCTGCCTCAGGTGCCGCCGTCTGCTCTACGCGGGAATTCCCTCCTGCTCAGGTTGTGCATCCGCTTCTTCTGCGTCCTGCGCCGCGCCACCAGTTGTGCCTGCCTCGCGGCCCGCGCCGTTCGCCGGTGTGGGGCGAGGCTGAAAGTGTGTTTGGGTGGGAATGGCTCGTCGCGTCGCCCCTCGCCTACCTTCCGGGTTTCCGCGGTGGTTGGTTGCAAAAAAGTCGTCAACCCGGCAGGGATAATCCCCGATGTAGAGAATGTGTCGCCAGAACGTCCTAAAAACGTCCACAGTTTGTGGATAATCCTGTGGAAAACGTACTTGAGGTGGACCGCCTGATGCGCATGGAGATACGCGGGGTAGAACGACTAAGTTACCGGGAACGGCAGGTAGTGGCGCTAAAAGAGCTGGGGCAGTCGACGGATGAGATCGCCCTCCGCCTTAACATAGGTGCCAGCACGGTGGCAACGCTGTTTAGCCGTGCCAAGCAGAAAGGCTACCAGGTGGTCCTCGTAGTTGATGGAGATCCCCTCGCCCTGTTCGATACCGGCCCGGGAGGTGAAGGGAAGGATGAGACCACGCCCGTCTAGGCCCGCAGACGAAATCCGGCGGCAGCGTCCGCGCAGGCGCCGCCGGCGGGATCGACTGGGCAGCTTGATCTTGGCTTTCATTCTGCTCATGTTCGGGTTTTCACTGGCGGGTAGGACGCTCGAGTTAATGTCGGCCCGGCGGGAGCTGGCTCGCCTGCAGGCTGAGGTGGCGGCCTACGAATTGAGAAGGAGTATCTTGCAGGCCCACATCCAGCTGTTGAATGATGATGCCCACATTGAACGTATAGCCCGGGACGAACTGGGCCTGGTCAAGTCCCGGGAGATCCAGTACCTGCCGGTACGCACCACTCCCTAGGGGGCGACTGTGTACACCGGGCGGAAGAGCGGCCGTGCACTATGGGCCCCCTTTCTCTTGTGGGGAGTGCGTGACGTCGAGGGGCCCGCGCCGCCGCCAACCGGTCCATAGTCCACTGGCGCTCTGCCCAGGGACCGACCTCAATCCTGCGACACCCGGCCAATGCCACTCGTGCGGACATGTCTCATGCAGCCAAGCGCCCACCTCCGGCCGGTATACGGTGCGTTGAGCCGTGAGCAACCTGCATGACCAACCAGCCGACCGAGGAGCCGTGGACCGGGCTCCGTCCCTTGCCAGTGCTGGTACGGCCGGGTCTTTCGCATGTGGGTCCAGCCGGAAACTGCACCCGGCGTACCCTTGGCAGCGGGGCTGGCTCATAATGTTGCCCCGTACTAGGTGTACTAGTGCACAGTCAACACTGCGAGGCGGCTCGCCTGCTTGACACTCATTCGCCCGTATCGTATACTGTTGTCGCTAGGCGGCTGCCAAGCAGGATACGGGGGGAATTGTTGGGGCCATGACAATTGAGGTCGGGGCCATCGTTGAGGGGGTGGTCACCGGAATTACCAGTTTTGGGGCTTTCGTAACGTTGCCGAACGGCAAGACGGGGCTAGTGCACATTTCCGAGGTGGCCGACGCCTATGTCCGTGATGTCAAGGACTTTCTCAAGGAAAACGACAAGATCAAAGTCAAGGTATTGTCATTAGATCCCAAAGGCAAGATAGGCCTTTCCATCAGGCAGGCACAGCCTTCGGCTACACCAGGGCCGCGCCGCCTCGAGGCCCGGCGGGACCGCCCGTCCAAGGGCCGGGGTGACTTCGAGGATCGGCTCGCCCGATTTCTCAAAGAGGCCGACGAAAGGCAGACCGACCTAAGAAAGAAGACCGACGCCAAGCGTGGCGGACGCGGCACCCGGCGCGATTTCGAGTAGATAGGTCTCCCGATGGCGTAGCCAGAGGGTGTTTTTATTGTGGCCGGGGTGTTGGAACCGGTAGACAACGGGGACTTAAAATCCCTTGGGCTTGTGCCCGTGCGGGTTCAAATCCCGCCCCCGGCACCAGTTACTTTTCCGGCGGCGGCCGTTCGCGGGCCGTTGACGGTGCGCCCGGGGCTGGCTATAATGCTGAGCGTTGTGTAGGCGGCGTAGCTCAGGTGGTCAGAGCATACGGTTCATACCCGTAGTGTCGCTGGTTCGAGTCCAGCCGCCGCTACCAGTTTGCATGCAGTGGGCCATTAGCTCAATCGGTAGAGCATCCGACTCTTAATCGGGCGGTTATAGGTTCGAGTCCTATATGGCCCACCAGGGAAAAGACCAGCCTCCTACCCACTTGGATAGGAGGCTGTTTCCTTTTAGGCGGCCTGGTCGTAGGCTCTGCCCATCCATTCTGCCCATCTATTTAGGTTTCAGGGCGGTTTCGATGGCCAACGCCGCTTGTTGGGACATGCCCGGAAGCAGGTGCGCGTAGACGTCTGACGTGACGCCGATCGAGGACTGGCCCAAGGCTTGCTGAAGCACTTTCGGGTTGACGTTGGCTTGCAGCATGAGGGAGGCATAGCAGTGTCTCAGGTCGTGAAACCGGAAGCCCGGCAGGCCCGCCCGGCGAACGGCGTTTTGCCACGCATGGGTCACGCTGCTGGCAAGGAGGCAGCGTCCGTCGGGCGAGCACGGTTACACACCCCGGCGTCGGCCCGGCAACTGGTGCAGGAACTCAAGGAGCTGGCCACGCGGATGAGGGGGGCCGGGCACCAGCCGGGTTAGGTGGTCGCCTTCGGTGTCGCCGCGGACGCGCCTTCCGGCAGGAATCTGGCCGAGGCCCGGCTCCTGGTCGTGGTGCGGGACTATATCCTGCCCGAGGACTGAGGCCTGGTCTGCCGGGGCGGCCCCCAGGAACTCAAGTGGGCCCGGCTGAAACAGCTGGCCACGCAGGCTTACAGTCAGGGCGTGGCGCTTTCCCAGCCCCACCTGGCCCACCTGCTGGGACTAGCGGTAGACGCCGTCCAGGAGAGCATCAAGAAGCACGAGGAGGTCCTGTTGCCGACGCGGGGGCGGGTGGCAGACATGGGCTCCACCCTGATCCACGCGGAGAAGATCATCTCCCTGTACATGGACGGCTACCCCGAAACCGAGATTAAGCGGCGGACGGGTCACAGCTACGACAGCAGCGAGCGCTACCTCTGAGACTTCGCCCGGGTGGTCTACCTGGCCGAGCGGCAAATCCCGGTGCCGGCCATCCGCCAGGCGCTGGGCATGTCCAGGAGGGTGGTCACGCGCTATCTCGAGTTCCACACACGCTTCCGCCACCCGGACTACGCCTGCCTGCCGGCAGGCAGACCTTCCGGATGGCGAGGATGCGCCGGATGGCGGAAGCAGGTGAGCCGGGAAAAGGCCCCGGCACTTCAGACCGGAGGTGAAGGAGTTGCGAACAACCACCGAACCGAACCGCTACGCCGCCCTGCCGAGCAGGGGCGTCGAACCGGTACAGACCGCCCACCTCAAGGAGCGGTTTGATCTGGCCCCCCGGTCGCTACCGGCCGAGGAGACGGTCAGGCTGACCAATGCGGCCCTGGTGGCCCACGAAGCCCGGACCGGCACCGAGCGCGTTGTCCCCGGGGAGCCGGTGATCGAGCGCAACCGTAAGTCATTTCCCACCCCCTCCTCTCCGCGCAGTGGAGCCGCAAGTTGGCCGACGGGTTTCCGGTTGCGGCCGCCCGCCGGCACCTGGAGCACGAGCCGCTAGACCGGTTGCTGGCAGTCGCACCGGAACTCACCCTGGATGCCCGGTGGCGCTGGACCGACCAGCAGGAACTGGTCGTCCGGCGGAGAGGTTCCAAGGCGAGCGTCCTACCGGACCCGCCGCTGGATGATGAGACGCTGGATGTCATCCCCCGGCGCCCGGGCGAGGTCGGCCTGCCCACATCGGTGGTCGCGCCTGTGGTCGACGGCCTGATTCAGGACTATGCCGCCAAACCGGCCCGGGCCATGGTCGAGCTGGCGGCCGGAATCCGCGACTGGTGCGACCCCGAGCTACGGCAGCTTTAGCGGGGCCAGGTGGCCTGGCTGGTCTATGGCACCCGGCGGGGCAGTCGCGGCAGTCCCCGGCTACTGGTGTCGGTCGTCCTGACCCTGCTCGCTCCGGAGGACTTGGACCTGCCCCTCATCAACCGCGGCGACCTCAAGACCCTGAAGGTCAGGCAACTGGAGCGGATCACGACCGAGGCCTGGAGGCAGGACGGGGTGCTCACCATGCTCGACCTGGAATGGCTGCCCGGTGTGAACGACGCCCTGGTCCGGGAGCTGCTCGGCCTGCACCAGGAGCAGTTCGGCGTATTGCTGCCCACTGCCGGCACCGTGCTGGGCCTGGGTAGCACGCTGACCCACAAGACCATCGTGGTCGAGACGGCCCTTCAGGGACTGGGCACCCAGCAGATCGCCCGCCGGATCTACCACCCCGGAGGCCGTGGCTCAGTACCTCCGGGCCTTCGACCGGGTCCTGATGCTGCAGTACTAGCGGGTTGCCAGCAAGGCCATGTGCCGGGTCACAGGGCATAGCCCCCGGCTGATCGAGGAGCACTTGGCGCTGGTAGACAAACACTTCCCAACCGAAGAGGCATTGACCGGGTACCTGGCGAACCGAGAGGTTGAACTGTGTAGGTTAGGTCATCTAGCGGTTATCTGAGACAAACTCCCTCCCACGGGTTACAACAATGTGAGACGGCACAATCTGGCTCAGTGGTATTGAGGAGGGCGGCGAGCTATGGATCTGCGCAAAGCATTCATCTGTTGCGGCTCCAAGATAAGCATCCGGCCGACGGCTATCGAGGATATTGACAGGTTCGAGAGTTGGTGGAAGGAAGCTGACGCTAACTACTTGGACTCCGGACACCACATTGGGCCGCCCGCCTCCTTCGGTGACAAGTTGAGAGAACGGTGGAGGGAACATGGTTACTTGAGATCTTGGTACACAATTGTCACTACGGAAGGAGAGGTCGTTGGCTACATTCGGTATATAGGGATCGACTTGG
>DMHJ01000119.1:2586-2907 GCA_003449495.1 Clostridiales bacterium UBA8153 | reverse complement strand
CGCCAGATCCGGGGGATACGAACCACCCGCACCACCACGGGAGTGCCGGTGTCGTATCCGGACAAGTCGAGGTTAAAGCCGCCCAAGCTAAGGCTCTGGGCGGCTGCGGGGGTGAGCAGAAGACGTAGCTCCCGCAACAAGATGGCGGAGCCTGGGGGAAGGCGGTCATCACCCATGCCGGTGACCGGGGGAGGGGGGGAGCCCACCGGCAGCTTGCGTACGGCCGCCAGACGAAAGCCGTCCTCCTCGATGCGCAAGTACTCAAATACGGACACACGTTCAAGCGAGTGGACATAGTGGTAGATGAGCACCTGACCGGGG
>DMHJ01000119.1:2074-2254 GCA_003449495.1 Clostridiales bacterium UBA8153 | reverse complement strand
CCACTTCCCAATGGAGGGTCCGGTGACCGGCCACGCCGATGACCAGAACCGGTCCACCGGGATAGAGGGTAAGCAAGAAAGCGATGATGGCCAGCGCGATGCCGGCGGGTAGCAGGGAAGAAGGGGCACCGGCAGGCGGTGCCCCTGTCTTCAGTCTTCTCATCGCCGCTCTCTAAAAAA
>DMHJ01000119.1:1530-1739 GCA_003449495.1 Clostridiales bacterium UBA8153 | reverse complement strand
AAAAAAGCGCTCGGCCCCTGGGTGCAGGGGAATGGGCATGCCGTCCCGTGCGGTGGCCAGGGAGATGTCCCGGCCACGGACATGGACTCTGCCGAGGTCGTCCAAGTTGGCAAACAAGGCCCGGGTGATGTCATAGACCAGCCGCTCGTCCAGGTCGGCCCGGACCGCGATCATGGCGCGTACGGCGACGGTGGGGACGGCGGCGGCCA
>DMHJ01000119.1:0-1233 GCA_003449495.1 Clostridiales bacterium UBA8153 | reverse complement strand
GATCATGGCGCGTACGGGGACGGTGGGGACGGCGGCGGCCATTCCCGGGTAAGTCTCGGCCGCAATAGTAAAGGGGGCGTAGAAGGGGAACTGCCTCCGCAAGGCCTCGACTTCGGGGCCGCTAATGGCCACCAGAACAACCCTGACGGTCCTGGCCAGTTCGGTAACGGCGGCGGCGCCCACGCCGGTGGTAAAGAAGGCCGCATCGAGGTGACCGTCGCGTATGCCGGTCGTTGCCTCGGCCATTGAGAGAAAGTCCGTTTTGCCTAACTGGGCATAGGCGATGCCGAAGGCTTGGAGGATCTGGCGGGCGTTGACCTCGATGCCCGAACCGGCGGCGCCCACGGCCACCCGCTTACCTACCAGGTCCCGGACGGTCCGGATGCCGGAGGCCGCCGTCGCTACCAGGTGGACGACCTCAGGATAGAGCGTGGCGATCCCGCGCAACTGGGGGATGGGGCGGCCGGTAAACATCTCGGTGCCGGTGTGGGCGAAGTACGCTATGTCGTTCTGGATGAAGATCATCTCCACACCGTCGGGCGGGGGCTGGGCCAGCAGGTTGGCATTGGCGACCGAAGCGCCCGTGGTCCGCGCCGATGCCTCCATGCCCCGGATCTCCTCGTTAAGAATGGCGGCCAAGGCGCCCCCCAGGGGGAAATACACCCCGCCCGTTCCTCCGGTGGCAATGCTCAGGTACTGCTTCCTGGGCGGACGTAGGGCATACGCTGCCACTAGCGCCACCACCACCGCGAGCGCAATAATGAGTGTTCGCTTGCGTTTCACAGGGGTCCCTCCAATTCGTGATGGCAGTTGTCAACTGAAAAAAGTGGCTATCACCCACTTCCCGCTCTCGCCGCAGGCGCACTCCCCTTCGGGTGCAGGAAAACGCAAGCCGGGTGGTTCGTATGGGCAGAGTCTTGGGCGATCCCACAGCTGCCGAGAGCATCAGTTTGTGCTAACTCTAAGAACTAAGAGTTCGCGGGGTTGGGTTCCAAATCCTGTTGTCAACAGAGGGAATCGAGCCGGGCATCTGGTGCCATGGCCCGGGATCAAGCTGCCGCCTGGCTTGTGCCGTGGGGGGCACGACCCGGCAGGCGGACCCGGGCCGGGTGGAGGTACCGGAGGGAGATGAGGGCGGCTTGCCGGCACTGCCCGGCCAGGAGGGCGGGTGGGGACAGCGCCGGCCGGCGGGAACGCCGTGTTCCCTCACCCATATGCGTAAGGCGATTAGGG
>DMHJ01000174.1 GCA_003449495.1 Clostridiales bacterium UBA8153 | reverse complement strand
CGGTTGCAGGAGATGCGGTTACCCCGGACCTCCGGTGAGGAACGGTCCCAGATGGCGATGCCCCCGCCGTCCCAAACGGCGACGTTATGGTGGATGCTGTTATCCACTATCACGGGGGATGAGACCCGGTCAATGGAGATGCCCGCACCGATGCTGGCCCGGTTGTGGCTGACCGTGCACCGCCGGAGCTGGAAGGGTAGCGCTTGGCCTTGGCCGTAGTGGTCGCGGGTGCGGGACTTGCGGAAGTCGCCCGCCACCCGCACCCCGCCTCCTAGCAGGGCCTGGTTTTCGGTGATGCAGTTATCTTCAAGGAGGGCCAGGGAAATGCTGCAGGCATACACCCCGCCTCCCAGGTCGGCCCGGTTCCCGGTGATCACGTTGTTTCTGATGACCGGGCCGCTTTCGCTGCCGATGCGGATGCCGCCGCCGGCCCGGGCCGAGCTGCCCAAGACATTGAGGGAAAACTCCAGCTGCCCGCTGCCGTTGGTGATGGTGAAGCCACACAGGACCGCCTCAGGCGGTTCGCAGCTGTTGAAGGTGACCACGGCGCCTTTCTGGTCCCCATCGATGATGGTGGCGGCTACCATCGTCGCATCAGCGGGCTGCCGGCCGGTCACGGTGATGCCCTTGCCCATGAAGTCCAGGTTCTCCCGGTAGACGCCCGGGGCCACCACCACCGTGTCCCCAGGAGAGGCCGCATCGATAGCTGCCTGGATGGAGGCATATTCCGCGGGCACCTGCAGGCTGCGGGGCGGGAGTCCGGCCGGCTTGAGCCGCCGCAGGCGAAGCGCCGCGGCCGTGACGCCGGCGGCCAGCAGGAACAGGACCAGTAACTGTCCCAGGGTCCCAGCATCCACGGCGCCGTCCTCCTCCCCGGTCACTCC
Source organism: Clostridiales bacterium UBA8153 (assembly GCA_003449495.1). Taxonomy (GTDB): domain Bacteria; phylum Bacillota; class Sulfobacillia; order UBA8153; family UBA8153; genus UBA8153. The sequence continues at coordinate 6,856 of DMHJ01000174.1, read as the reverse complement.
GTTACATGGTCCTCCCACACAGGAGCGGAATTAGGCCAGCAAAACACCGCTTCACCATGTTGGCCCTGATCCTGGCCAATCCGGTTGCCCCGGATGACCGGAGTGGAATTGGCCGCCACCACCATGGCCGCCCCCAGCGGACTGGTGTTCTGGGTGATGACATTTCCAACCAAGAGCGGGGAGGAGCCCCATTCCGCCATGATGCCCCCGCCTTCGGCCGAGGCGTGATTGCGGGTGATCTGGTTCTTGCTGAGGAGCGGGTGAGCTCCTGCCCACAACATGATCGCCCCACCCGCTCTGGCCCGATTCCCCCGGAAGGCGTTGGCCTCCACCTGGGGACCATCATCGGAGATATGCAGCCCACCGCCGTAGACGGCCGAGTTGTCCAGAAAAGTGTTGTTCTGGAGGTGCGCCCTGGGCACGGCTTCCGGTGCGTCGACTCCGGTGGATGCGTACGACAGATAGGGCGGGAAATCCGCGCTGTCCATGTGGGACTTCATGCGTATCTCCTGTACTGTGGCATTACTGTCGAGCATCTGAGTGAAAGCGTCCAGACGGTCGGACGGATCGGGTTCTTCCTCCGCTTCGGAGCGGGTGAAGTCCCGCCCGACATGTATGCCCCCTCCGCCCCCCCCGGCCCGGTTATTGCGGACGAGGTTGTTCCGGATCAGGGGATGCGAGCGGTCCACCAATATACCGCCGCCGTCCAGGTCGCACCGGTTGCCCTCGATGATGTTGTGCTCGATGATGGGGGAGGAATGGTTGAGCACGGTGACGCCGCCCCCGCATCCGTCCAGCCGCCCGTAACCATTGGTAATGGTGAAGCCCGCCAGCACCGCACCGCGCTGCTCGCCGCTGCGGAAAAGCACGACGCTGCCGCTGTGCGTGCCGTCGATGATGGTGGCACTGACGATGCGGCGGTCTCTGGGGTCCTGACTCCGCAGGGTCACTTCCTTCCCGGCAAAGTCCAGGTTCTCCCGGTAAATGCCCGCCTGGACGATGATGGTGTCTCCAGCTGACGCTGCCTCCAGGGCCCGCTGTATGGTGGGAAAGTCTTTGGTCACCAGGTGAGTGCGGGAGGGGCGTGCATCGCCCCGGTTGCCCGCGGCAGGTTGCCTTTGCCTACGTCCGAAGATCATGCCACGCGTCCCTGCCTTTCATGCTGGTCTTGGCGTTATGCCGTGGGCGGTAAGGGCCGCCGTCACCGAGGCGAGGATCTGCTGGGGTGCGAGCCCGTCTACGTCCAGGGTAAGCTGGGCGTTCTCCCGGGCAAAGGCCAGAAGCTGTCGTTCCTGGGCCAGCCGATCCGGAGTCAGATATTTGCGCCGCTGCTGGGCCACGTCATCGGACACGTCCAGGTACACAAGGAAGGCGGGATGGTGCCTGACCCAAAGATATGGGAGCTCCGAGTGCTCTTGGGGGATCTCGATGACCGAGTACCCGGCACTGCGCAGAGCCTGGACCAGGGTGCTCTTGCCCACGGCGCAGACACCCACCACTCCCACCAGGGGAGCCCGAGCTTGTGCTGGATGTACGGCTAGGGGCAGGACCATGACGCCATCTCTCCCTACAGCTCTCTTGTATCACAAAATACCGGTGGTCTTCAACCGGGAATTGCCCGGCGTTCCCAGCTGGGCCAACCGTGTGTTATGATGACACCGGGAGGTGTGCCGGTGACCCGCGTGCTCATCCTAGGAGATACCCATCTGCCGGCCTGGGGGCAACTCCCGGCGGAACTTTGCCATGAGGCGGCCACGGCCGATCTGGTTGTCCACACCGGCGATTTTGCCTCCGTAGACGTTTACCAGGAGCTGGCAGGAGTCAGTCGGCTGTACGCCGTGCGCGGCAACCGGGACGCGGAAGAGCTGGAAAGCCTGCTTCCCGCGATGCAGCGCTTCGCCTTGGCCGGGATCCCGGTGGTGCTGGTCCACGGCGATGAGTGGGGAAGGCCCCGGCCTTCCCGCCTGGCCCGGGAGTTCGGGCACCTGGCCCGGGTGGTGATCTACGGGCACCTGCACAAGCCCTACGTGGAAGAACTGGGAAACTGCCTGGTGATCAACCCGGGCTCGCCCACCGTACCGCGCAGTAGCCCGGCTTCGTACATTACCGCCGACTTCGCCCAAGACCGGGTCGAGGTGACCGTAAGGTCAGTAGGCGGCGGTAGGCTAGATGAACGGCTGTTTCCGGTGGCGGGCGGAGTTTCCGGGGACGCCGGCGATGGCCCAGGAGGAAGGACGGGTGAACAACGTGGATAGTCTGCAGCCGGGTATTACCGGTCGGGAGAGTACCGTGGTAATGGTGGGGAACACGGCGCTGGAAGTGGGCAGCGGGGGCGTGCCCGTGTTCGCCACGCCCATGCTGGTGGCGCTCATGGAAGGGGCCGCGGTGCGTGCGGTCCAAGGCAGGCTACCCCCGGGCCAGATTACCGTGGGCACCCGGGTGGAGATCTGGCATACCTCGGCCACGCCGCTGGGCATGACCGTCACCGCCGAGGCCCACCTGGAGCAAATCGACGGGAGGAAACTGGTGTTCAGGGTCAGCGCGTCCGATAGCGCCGGACCCGTCGGTCACGGCTATCACGAGCGCTTCATCGTCGACCAAGCTAAGTTCCTGGCCAAGGCCGGCGAAAAGCAGGTCCAATGTGGCCGGTGACGTGCCCGGGGAATCGCAGCAGGTGCGCATCCTGTAGTCACGACCTAACGCCAGGCACCGCCCGTGAGGGCCGGCAGGTTCGCGGTGTTCCCAGGAACCGGGCCCGAGGCCGGCGTCTAGCCGGGTGCAGGCGCCTTCCGCGCCCGTCACCCATTCCGGTGTGCGATTCAACCCCGGGGGGTGGCATTCCCCGGGGTTTCTCCATTCCTGCTGCCAAGGCGAGCGGCAAGCGCCGGTGTGGGGAGCTGTGACGTGTGCTGGGCCCGGCGCCCGGGAGTGAGAACAAGTGGAGCAACGACAGGACGCCTCCATCCGCCGCCGGCCCTTCCCCTGGCGGTGCGCAGTCAGCCCTCATAGTCCCGTAACTGCTCCTGTACCTCGTCCTCGGGATAGCGGGCAAAGCACGCGTAACCCAGGATGGCGGAGAGGCTGATGAGGAAGAGACTCCCGCGCACGCCGCCCGGGTCGGCCACATCCTTACCAAAGCGGGAGAGGAGAAAGCCGAAAGAGAGGCCGGCGGCGGCGATGGCCAGCTTTAACGGGATGGACCTGATGGCAAAGAACATGGCCTCACAGTGCTGCCCGGAACGGAGGGCTTCAGCCCGGGCCAGTTCGGCAATGGTGGGGTTGATGAGGATGGTGAGGATGGCCAGGGGGATGCCGGAGATGGCGAAGATGACCAGGCCGGCGTAGAAGGCCGCGCCGCTCAGGTTGCCGCTGAGCAGCAGCATGGCGCACATGGCCAGGGCCAGGGTCAGCAAGGCGAAGGAGATTGCGCGCTTCTTGCCCAATCGCTTGCTCATGACATTCACCAGGGGGAAACTGAGGAGGGCACTTCCGATGGTGATGCCGGCCAGGACGGTGAGGAAGTGGGGCGGCCGCCGGAACAGCACCACCGTGAAGTACATGAGTCCCAGGGTGATCATGTTCATCGCGTACTGGAGGAACACCTCGGCCGTGACAAAGAGGCGGAACGGCCGGACCTGCAGCGTCCTACGGGCCGACGCCCAGAGGCCGAGGGTGGGCGGCCGTACGGGAAGGCAATGGACCCTTTCGTTAAAGGCCGCCGCCGCCGCGTACAGGACCAACACGCCCAGACCGGCGCTGGCTGCCGCCGCCAGCTGGTAGGCCCGCCGGAGATCGTGTCCCATGGCCTGGAGCCAGCCGGTGACCAGCGGGAAGGCCACGGTGACCACGAGCATGCCCAGTAGGCCGAAGAGGGCCATGAACGTGGAGAGGTTCACACGCGCGCTGTCGGTGTGGCCTAGCTCGGAGATCAGGGACAGGTAGGGGTTGACGTAGGCGGTGAAAAAGACGTAGAAAGCGCCGAGCATCAAGGCCAGCCAGAGCCCGTTGTACGGGGAATCGTAGGGATGGGGTGGTAAGAAGACCAGGGCGGCGGTGACCGCCAGGGGCAGGGCGCCAAGCAGCAAGAAGTATTTCCGGCGGCCCCACCGGGAGCGGCTGCGGTCGCTGAGGGAGGCGATGACCGGATCGGCCACGCCGTCCAGTATCCGACCGAACAGGAGGGACGCGCCGAGGACGGTAAAGAAGCCCGCGTAGGTCCGGGTGGAGATCAACGCGGGCATGCCCAGCTCTTCCGGGGGCAGGTAGAAGAAGGCAGCGTAAAGGATGATCATCCTTTCCAGCCAGGTAAAGGCCAGGCTGGCGCTGGCGTAGAGAAGCTGCCTCGGCAGTGATAGTTGGCTGAACCCAGCTTCGGGCAAGGGACCCATTTCTCTCCTAACAGCCGGATAGGGCCCGCCGGTAAACTGCGGGCGGCCAGGCCGGACCATGGCCCTAGCTTTTCCGCACGTTAGGAATTTGTCCTGCAGGTCCCGGTTAGCGGCCCCCCGGTGTAAGACTGGTACGGCCCTTCGAACCTTGCCGCCTCCTTTAGGAGCTCGAGACAAGATGGGTAAGCAGCGCCCGGTATCATCGCATGTAAAGGAGGCCCTTTGCGGCTTTTTCAGCGGCCCGCCGGGAGAAGAATGCAGGGGCATAGTAGTTACCGTTCTTACGGCAATCCCCCGCCGTCTCGATAGCGGTCTCCGCCTGCTCGAACCAGCTTAGGCCCTCCCTAAGATTTGCCACGGGCACGGACAGCACCGCCGTTGCCGACGGGGGAAAGCTCCGGCAGTCGCCCCGCGCGACTCCCAGAAGGTAGGTGCTGATCCGGCACTACCGCCTTGAGCGGATCCCCCGGAAAGGCAGCCGTCAGGTGACCGGGAGCAATGATAAGGCCCCCGGTAACCGGGGGCTTCATCCTAGCCCAGCCGTTTGTTGACGTTCCCCCAGTTCACCAGGTTCCACCATGCTTTTACAAAGTCCGCCCGCCGGTTTTGGTACTGAAGGTAGTAGGCGTGTTCCCACACATCGATGGTGAGCAGAGGCCGGGTCCCCCATTGGGTCAGGTCCTGGTGTTTCTCCGCGGTGAGGATCTCCAGCCTCTTCAGCTCGGGATGATATGCCAAGACTGCCCAGCCGGAGGCTTCGACGGCTACGGCCGTAGCCGAGAACTGCTGCTGGAACTGGCCGAAGCCGCCAAAGGACGCCTCTATCAGCTGGGCAACGGGTCCCGAAGGCTCCCCGCCGCCCTGGGGTGACATGCTCTCCCAGAAGAGGTTGTGAAGGAGGTGACCGGAACCGTGGAATGCCAGTTCCCGGCACCAGTGTTTGACCAAGGCGAAGTCTCCTTGACTCCTGGCCTTCTCCAGGGCCGCCTCGGCCCGGTTCAGTCCGTCCACATATGCCTTGTGATGGGCCCCGTGGTGCAGGCGCAGGGTGCGTTCTTCATAGTGCGGCTCGAGGGCATGGTAGGGATAGGGTAGCTCCGACAGCTGGTGTGGATGCCTTTCTATCACTCTTTTCATCCTTTCCCGGCATTATTCAAGAACGTCCATGTTAACATTATTCCCGTGGAAAGGAACCGTCAAGTGGAGCCTTCCGCCGTCGAGTTGAAGGCAGTGTCGCCGTGGAAACAGTCCACCCAGACTTCGCGTACCCGGGCCAGCTCCTGGCGGGCGGCCTACCCCCGGCCGCATGCCAGCGTCAAATCCATAAGCTCCAGCGCGCGCTCGCAAGCTCGCCAGCTGTAGTCGGCGTTGCCCTTCGCCCGCCCCACTGCACCGCCGGTGTTGGCCATCTGCTGGGCAAACGAGAGCTGCCGGCGGAGCCCGGCCGGCAGGCTGTTGTGGTGGCGGCTGATCTGACCACCTTCTCTGCGCTGACCGCGACGATGCGGTCTCGAATGTCCGCGCTCTGCACCCCCCGGCTCCGGTTGTCCTGGGATGGCCCAATCTTGATCAGAGAACCGAACTCGATGAACTCGGCTGCGCTCAGCTCCGGGTACAGGTTCTTGCCGCTGCTCGAAACGGTAGCAGATCATATCGCCTCCGCCGATTCCTGTTTCATGGCAGACTGCGCCGGGCGGCTTACCTCCGCCCCACAAGCGTTTAGAGTGTCCGGGCCGGCCCCCAGGGTATCCGGAGCTGCGTTTAAGTCGGCACTCGTCTCATGCCGGCAGGACAAGCACTGCAATGCCGATTGCGACTGCCGATGGCCCGCATCGACGCACCCGCAGGCGGCACATCGCTGGCTAGTGTAAGCCGGGGGGGCGGTCACGACCTTGCAGCCATAAAGGCTGGCCTTGTAGGCCGGCAGGCGACGGAACTCTCCGAATGAAGCGTCAAGCACCATCCGGCTGAGAGAAGCCTCCGCCGCTCGTCCGCTATCTGCCGTGCGCCGGGTCAGGTTCCGCACGTGCAGGTCCGCGATGACCACCTGGCCGTGGCTCCTGGTGATGGCGGTCGTGGCTTCGTGCAGTGCGTCATGCCGAATGTCTTGTAGCCGGGAATGGGCACGGGCCAGTGGCAAGCAGGCCTTGCGTCGCTTCGCAGATCCTGTCTGCTGCGCCTCGACACCTCCCGTGGCCAGCGCTTGACTTTGGGCGCGGCCTTCGTCCAGGCGGGCTGATGCTCGCCGACCGTGCCGTCTGACCGCGTGGCTAGTCCGGTGACGACCGATACCAACCATCCGGCCGCCGCTCGGTGGCGCCGCTTCAACTTCGGGACCAAGGACCGGCATACGCCACCGACCTGCCCGCTCCATTAGCGCCGCCTGCTGCTGGTGGTCTGCCGGCAGGTACCCGTGGTCTCCCGGCTCAATGCGCAGGTCTCCCAGCCTGGGCAGGATGATGACGCGA
>DMHJ01000148.1 GCA_003449495.1 Clostridiales bacterium UBA8153 | reverse complement strand
GATGAACCTCGACTTGGTACTCCTGCGAGCGGTTCGCCGGCGCCTTCCAGCACCGCTACGAAGGCCGGACCGGCTCCCTCTACACCCTGCCGGGGCATACCTTCAAGGCGGGCATGACAGGCTGGGAAGAGGAAGTAGTCTCCCCAGTGAAGGTGGTCCCCACCGCCGAAACCGCCATCGCCGATGTCTCGGCTCACCTCCTCCGGCTCGCCCGCGAGGGACTGTTACTCGTGGTCTACCATCCCTACCGGATCGACGACATCCCCCCTGATGACGAGGATCTCGTGGAGAAGGCAGCCTCTTGGGTAAAGGCGTTCGATCTGGGCGTGCTCGAAACGGTCCGGGCCTACCACCCCGGTCTCGTCGACCGGGTGCTCCGCAGACTGGCCAGACCGGGAGGAGAAGCTTTTCGCTAGTTAGGGAACCTGCCGGGTCCAAGGCCGGCCCGGCCTCTCCGGCCAGCGCTACCGGGCGTGGCCGGTGGGCGCCCCGCCTCGCCCGGTCGCGGCGCCCAGAGGCTACTGGTTGACCCCGAGCTCCCAAAGACCAGGTACCGGCTCATCACCTTACCCGCCTCCCTCCTCCCATTTGTCTAAAGTTTCAAGTCGTCGGGTAAATCCGGAAAGGGTCTGCACAACCCCAATTTCGCACCCTCGGGCCGCCGGCGAAGAGGAATTTTTGCCGGGCAATTGCCACCTTCTGGTAGAGTTTCCTTCTGCCGCTTCCGTTATGATGCAACTGGGAAGTGCAGTCATGGCAGTTTTTAGCAGCGGCCGCGCCCCGGCGGTCAGTGCCATGTGCCGGCCTTTGGGCATCACTGCGGCCATCACCCGGCTAATCACCTGGGATGAGCATCAGTGCAAACGCTCGCCCGTTCTGTCCGTCTGTGTTTGTCAACCATAGACTTGACCCCCGAGGCTCCGTCGCCGGTCATCTTAGCAGCCATAGGCGGCCGGCTCTCCCCAAAACGGAATGTGCCTGCGTTGGGTCATCGTATTGCCTCCGGCTGCTTCCGGGGTTGATTCCTACAAGAAGCTTGCGTCGCGGAAAGCACGTCCATACTCATCATACAAAACGGACGCACCCGGCGGATGACCGGGTGCGTCGACAAGTATGGCGAGCGGGCCTATAAGCCGGGTTCTGTGCAAGCGGCCATCTATCTGGGACGGCAGTTACCTGCCGCCTCGTGCGACCCACCCGAGGGGTCAGCGGGCAGCTTCATGCCCCTCCTATTCGGTCTTGCTCCAGGTGGGGTTTGCCTGGCCAACCAGTCACCTGGTTGCCGGTGGTCTCTTACACCACCTTTTCACCCTTACCGTTGGCACGGCGGTATGTTTCTGTGGCACTTTCCCTGGGGTCGCCCCCGCTGGGCATTACCCAGCACCTTGCCCGGTGGAGCCCGGACTTTCCTCAGGCACAGCCTTTCGACTCAGTGCCCGCGGCCGCGCGGCCCGCTCGCCAGCGCTACCATTCACATCAGCACACCATTATACCTTGACCGCTACTGTTGGTCAAATCCGGTCACGGAAACGTCACCCTGGGCGCCGTCGTGGCACCATCCGGAGCCTGGAAATAGGCTCGCTCGATGAACCCGAACAGGCGGGCAAGGAACGCGGCGGGAAACCGCCGGATGGTCACGTTGTAGTCCCGCACCATCTCGTTGAACATCCGCCGCTCCTGGGCCAGACGGTTTTCCGTGCCTTCCAGCTGGTCCATGAGCATGCGGAAGTTGGCGTCGGCCTTAAGGACGGGGTAGTTTTCCACGATCACCAGGAGCCTGGACAGCGCACCGCTCAGCTGGTTTTCTGCATCCATGCGCTGCCCGGGCGTGAGCTGCCCGCCCAGCCTGGCCCGGGCCTCGGTGACGGAGTCGATGGCCGCCCGCTCGTGGGCGGCAAAGGCCCGCACCGTCTCCACCAGGTTCGGTATGAGGTCGAAACGTCTTTGCAGCTGGTTTTCCACCTGCGCCCATTGGCCGTCGATGGATTCATTCTGGACAACCATCCGGTTGTACGTACCCACTACCGCCGATGCCGACAACACCACGATGCCGATGGCCACGATGGCGGCCAAAAGCCCCTTTTTCATCTCAACGCCCTCCCCCACTCAACCCAAACCCAATCCGTCAGAATCTGCCGCGGGCGCCGCCACCACCGCTCCTGCCTCCCCCGAAACCACCGAAACCTCCGCCACGCCTTGCTCCACCGCCGCCCCACATGGGCCCGCCACCCACCACCGGACCGGTACGGACCGGTACGATCCGCGGAGTACGGTACCGGGTCTGGCTGGAGTATCCACACCTTGGGCACCGGCAGACCTTCACCGCCTGGCCGCCTGCAACCACCGTCGCTTCACTCAACACCCGGTGAGTCACCAGCAGGCGAGACCGGCACTTGGGGCACTTGGCGGCAAAGCTGCGGGACAGGGCCATGGCCACCAGCCCCAACAAGGGAATCCCCCCCCACAGCAGCCAAGGGAAACCGGGGCGGGGCTCCAGGTCTCTCATCCGGAAATCGCCGGTGGTCTCCAGCGTCACATTATACTTGCTGGCCATGACCACGGCAGCCGCCCGCATACCCGTCTCCAAGCCCCGGGCGAAGTTCCCCTGGGTAAAATGGGGGAGCATCAGGTCCCGGATCTGGCCTGCCCTTGCGTCGGTCACGGCCTCCTCCATCCCGTACCCTACCTCGATCCTGAGCAAGCGCTCCTGCATGGCCAAAAGGATCAGCACCCCCTGGTCCTTGCCCTTTTCGCCGATGCCCCAGTGCCGGAACAGCTGGGTGGCATAATCTTCAAGGCTGAACGGGGCGTGGGTCTGCACCACCGCCACCACCAACGCCGCCGTGGTCTTGGCGTGTAGCTCGCGGCTGATGGCCTCCAACCGCGCTTGCTCAGCTGCGGTCAGCACCCCGACAAAGTCGTTGACCGCCCCGCGGTGGGCCGGAAACGGCGCCTGGGCCAAGACCGCAAGGGGCCAGCTGGCGGCCAGCACGACCATGGCCAGAAACAACCTCCGCTTTACGCGCCGGAAGCTCACGACTTACCCCTCCCATCCAGCTCCACACATCCATTCTCCAGTATAGCATATTCCGGCCGGCGATATGCTAAAATTCTGCAGCGCGTGCGGGAGGCTTTGGACGACCCTGGCGCTGAACGACTTCAGCCGGTCCGGCTAGGTACGCTACTCCCATATCATTTCTTGGCAAGTGCCGTTTCTTCCGGGTAACATGCTTAAGTGGGTGGACACGCCGCCCAACACGGAGCAAATGATGGCAGCCGCCGCGGCCGATGGCAACCGGGGTGGCGGTGGGAAGTGGTCCATGATGATGCTGCGGCAACCTACAGAACGGAGGCCGGGGTGAAGTCTCGTTACTGCCGCAGACAGGATCCACCGGGCCTGTTAGCCTGGACGACCCCGGGGCCGGG
>DMHJ01000213.1 GCA_003449495.1 Clostridiales bacterium UBA8153 | reverse complement strand
TTTTCCAACCGGGTGTTTGTGGCGGGCACCATTTGCGGCGGCATGCATATGCTGACGGGCCAGGCCACCACTTTCCTGCTCCCATTGTTTCTCGCCCAAGTACAGGGACTGTCCGCCACCGCCATCGGGCTGATCATGCTCCCCAGCGCCGGCATTCGCATCTTTGCCTCCCCGCTAGGTGGAACACTGGCCGATCGCTTAGGCAACCGGTGGCCGGTGACCGTCGGACTGCTTACGAAGATCGTCACCTTTACCTTGCTGGCGCATCTGACGCCGCAAGCCAGTCCCGCCTACGTGGTAGCCGCCCTGCTCATCAACGGTGCCGGTGCCGGCCTCATCTGGTCGCCCACCCTTAATGCGGTGATGGGTGCCACTCCTCCCGAACGGGCCGGTAGCGTGGCCGGCGTGTTCAACATGCTTCGGTTCATCGGCGGCATCATCGGTACCACCTTGGCCGGGTTGCTCCTGGATGCCCGGTTCGCCGACATCGACCCGGCCGCCCCCGGGCCGGTGCCCGGCTACTTCGAGTCATACTTGAGCCTCATCGGCGGCTGCCTGATCGCCCTCCTGTTCGTCAAGCGCCTGGAGTGCCGGGAGACTCCTCAGGAGCAAGCCCAGCGCACCCTGGCCGCCGGGCACTAGGGCACCTGCGGCCGGTGCGTTTTCCTCCTCACACCGGGGTCGCCCGTGCCTTGCCTTCGGGAGCTTTCCAGGCCACCATCCTGCCCTGGCGGAGACGCCGGTGACGCGGAGTATGCCGGTGTCACCCCGGGCGGGTACCGCGGACCGCCCGGGGGAGCGCCGCCGCGCTACTGGCCTCCGTCTGGCCGGGCTACGGCCTGGCCGCTCGCGCCAGCTGCCAGCCTGGGTGTTCTTATGTGCCGCGCGCCCCTGGTCGCCTCCGCCGGCACGGCTGGCGTTCTCGTACTATGCGGCCAACACGTGACCGGGCCGACCGGCCGCTTGGAGCAGGGATCCGGTGGCCCGGCGTGGAAAGAGCACCTGGACAAGCTGGCATAGCTCCGAGCCTGGTGCCCCTAAAGGTCTGTTCACCCAAGGGGCCGGGCCACGCGCCACCTCTGGGTTGCGCAAACGGTCGCGCGGGAAACCACGCTGCCCCCCACTGCGGAAAGGAGCCGGGCTGATCCGCACCGGCGCTTTTCCTCCAGGTGCCGGTGTCTTTTTTCGACGCGGGGAGTGAGAACCGTGGAACTGGTCTGGGAAGGGTTCTTGCAGGCCGTGGCCCTGCTGTGGTCCCGGGACCGCGAGCTTTTGCAGATAACTTGGTTATCTCTGCAGGTCTCTGGAAGCGCCACTCTCATCGCCGTCGCCCTGGGCATGCCCCTGGGTTTCTGGCTGGCCATGTTCCGGTTTCGCGGCCGCAGCTTCCTCTTGGGAGTGGTGAACACCGGCATGGGCCTGCCTCCGGTAGTGGTGGGGCTGTTTGTGTCCATACTGCTCTGGCGCAGCGGGCCCCTGGGATTCTTCGACCTCTTGTACACACCTGTCGCCATGGTCATAGCTCAAGTCATCATAGCTTTGCCCATCGTCGCCGGCCTCACCTGCGCTGCCGTACAGCAGCTCGACCGCCGCCTGGTCTGGCAGGCACAGGCGCTGGGGGCTTCTCCGTCCCAGCTGGTGTGGACCTTGGCCCGGGAAGCCCGCCTGCCCCTGTTGGCCGCGATCATGGCCGGTTTCGGCGGGGTGATTTCCGAGGTGGGGGCAGTGATGATGGTGGGAGGTAATATCCGCGGACAGACCCGGGTGCTGACCACCGCTACCGTGCTGGAGACTCGTATGGGGCGTTTCGCTACGGCCATTGCCCTCAGCGTCATTTTGCTGGGGCTGGTGTTCTTGGTCAATGCCATACTCACCATGGCCCAACAGCAGGAGGTGCGCAAATGGCGGCCCCAGCCATAAGCGTCCGTGGACTCGTGCAGACCTACCAAGGCCGGACGGTATTGTCGGTACCGGAGCTGGACCTGGAGCCCGGAGCCATGCTGACCCTCCTTGGGCCCAACGGCTCCGGTAAGAGTACCTTGCTACGCCTCCTGGGGCTCTTGGAGACACCGGTAGCCGGCCGGATCGCCTACCACGGGCGGGTCCTCAGCCATGCCAAAGAGCGCCTGGAACAGCGGAGACAGATGGTCATGGTGTTCCAGGACCCTCTCCTCTTCAGAGGTACGGTATACGATAATGTGGCTTACGGTCTCAGACTCCGGAAGACTCCCCCTCACCTTGAACGGCAGCGGGTCCACGAAACCCTAGAGCTTCTGGGCCTGGGCTCCCTGGCCACGCGGGGCATCACGAGCCTGTCCGGAGGTGAGGAGCAAAAGACGGCGCTGGCCCGGGCCTTGGTCCTGCGGCCGAGTATCATGTTCCTGGATGAGCCCACGGCCTACTTGGATGCTCCTACCCGCCACAGCTTCTGTGCCGAGCTCTTGGCGCTCCTGGATGCGCTGGGGATCGCCACCGTATTCGTGACCCACGACCGCAACGAGGCCCGCCGGATGTCGCGGGCGGTAGCGGTACTCTTGGCCGGGAGACTGGAGCAGCTGGGCCCGGCGGAGGAGGTGTTCAGGCGGCCGGGATCAGTCCAGCTCGCGGCGTTCTTGGGCGTGGAAAACCTGTTTCCAGCCATGGCCTGCCAGGAGAACGGCTGCACCCGGCTGCAGGCGCCCGGCCTGGAGCTCCGGGCAGCCGCCGCCGCCGGGGGGCCGGTTACCGTCGGCCTGCGTCCCCAAGACCTCCATCTAGACGTGGACGGGGGCGCCTCCACCAACGTCTTCGCCGGGACCATCCGCCACGTCATGCCGCAGGACGCCGCCTGCCGGCTGGAAGTGGACTGCGGCATCCCGCTGGTGGTGTACGTGAGCGAGCAGGAAGCCGACCGCCGCGGGCTAAGGGCCGGCCAAGCGGTGAGGCTGTCGGTAGATCCCGAACGGGTGCTGGTGTATGGTCCCAACCGGAGCTAGCTTGGGAACGGAAGCTGTCTTTCCCGGGGCTGGGGCTGGCATTCGGCCGGGGCCTGTTCGTCGCCGGCCACTTGGTCCCGCGGCTCCGGGGATGGCCCCAACGGCGGCCTGGGGTCTCCGGCGCGCCGGCACCGGCCAGGGGGTAACTCCGCACCTGCGCCGCAGTGGTGCTGCCGGCCTTGAGGCCGGCAAGACCGTTCCCCGGGGACCTTCCCCCGGGTGTCGCCGGCGTAGCTCCGGTTTCCCCATTCGGCGTCTGTTCCTTTGGCATAGCTTCCCCCGGCTGCACCCCCGCCATCGCCACCTACATGCCCACCCGGGCTCCGTATAGCCCCGGGCGGCCACGGTCAAGGCTGCCCATGAGGTGAAGCCACGCTATGATGGGGTTTCTGGTTGGGAGCCGAGCACATGCCCGCGCCGGCCGGGGTGGCCCGCGCGGTCATCGTCTATGCCTACCTGTTGATCTTGACCACGCTCATGGGTCAGCGGGAGCTTGGGTGCTGCAGCGCCCTCGATCTCATTGCTTCGGTGATCTTGGGCGCGGTAGGTGCCGCCACCTTGGCCGATCCCGGGTTGGCCCTGAGTCCAGCCTTTGTCACCCTCGCGGTCATTGGAGGGCTGGAGACCTCCGCGGCATTGCTCTCCCATAAGTTTCCGGCAGTAAGAAGTGTGCCGGAAGGTCATCCCACCCAGCTGGTGCGAGGAGGCCAGATCCTCGGGAAGCAGGCGTCGCGCCCGCTTCAACCTAAGCGACCTGCTCTCCCAGCTCAGGCAGAACGGCATTAGCAGCTGGTCCGAGCTAGAGGACATCTTCCTGGAGCCTACCGGAAAGGTAACCGTGCTCAAGCCTTCCGAGCATCTGCCGGTAGCCGCGCACCAGCCGGGAATTTCCGTGCCGCGGACGGGCATCAGGAGGATCCTGGTGGAAAACGGCCGCCCGCTGACGGCGAACCTGCAAGCACCCGGGTATACCATGGAAAGACTGGAACGAAGAACTGCGGGACCGCGGGCCCGGCACCGCGGGCGCGGCCGCCGGCATCCTGCTGGATGGATGCGGGCGCCTGTACGTCAGTCCCCAATACACCCTCATGCCGCCGGGGCGGCAGCACCGGGCATGAAAAATGGGTCGATGCTATTTTTCAGGGTAGGGTGTTCCCCTGGCGAGGGCCGCCCGTCAGGTCAAAACTGGCCTGCGCTACCGGAAGAACCAGGTCACGCCCGTGCCTGAAGTGGCCTGCCTGAACCCGTGGCCCATCCCCCGGTCGGGGCGACGCAACTCCACCACTGCCGTCCGCTAACGGTTTGCCACTACCCTTCCGGGGGCGACGCTCCCCGGCCGCCCGGTCGACCCCCCGGCCCGGATGGCGTTTTCCGCTAGCGCTCGCCCTCCGCGTTACCTCCCCATTCAGCCGGTCCGGTGCTGTGACTGGGAGAGTATCGACTGCAGCTGCATGGCCCGGCCCATGTCACCACTCACCCGCAGTCGTCCGCTGAAGAAGGCGGACATCGGGTTGAGCTCTCCCTTGACCAGCAAGGCGAAATCCTGGGCGGCAACGGTGACGGTCACGTCCGGGGAACCCGCGCGGCCCGGATGGATGGAGGCGGCTCCCTTAGCCGCCGTGAGGTGATAGTCGCCACCGCCTTCCCCGGTGACGATGAACTGGAACACACCGTCGACGCCGGTCAGCTGACCGCCGCGCTCTTGGAGGTGGTGGGCCAGCGCACTGAAGATGGTAGCCGCATCGGTCATAATCGCCCCTCCTTGCAGTATATGCGGTCTTCGCGTCATCCTGAATGCACGGTACGGGCTTGCCTTGCCCGGCCGAGGGTGGCCGGCCCTACCTGGTAACGTCTTCCTTGCTCATGATAGCATGAGGATCCACCAACTGTCGAGGATGATGCACCACGGCCGGCCCGGGGCCGGGCCGCTTAAGCGGTCTTGCCCGGGTTGCCTGGCGTCCCCGCTCCCTACGGCCCTTCCATGGCTTCCTCCCGGCTGCCGCAGGGTCCACAGACGCACTTGCCACACGCGTCGGCCAATCCCAGCTCGCGGTGAACCCTCGCTACCGCCAGCAAGTGGGCGTAGCACCGGTGCCGGTCAAACTCACCGGTTTCCGACAGGGCTCCCACCGGACAACTCCGCGCACACA
The DNA here is from genome assembly GCA_003449495.1 of Clostridiales bacterium UBA8153. Taxonomy (GTDB): domain Bacteria; phylum Bacillota; class Sulfobacillia; order UBA8153; family UBA8153; genus UBA8153. Next base: position 119 of record DMHJ01000213.1, on the reverse strand, counting down.
CCCGGCAGCCGCTACAGGCGCCGCCACCGTACTCTGCTTCCGGCTCCAGACCGGCAGAAGTGATAACGCTGACCAGGCGCCCGGCGGCTCCCGCCGGGGCGATGAGCATGCGGTGGAGA
>DMHJ01000040.1 GCA_003449495.1 Clostridiales bacterium UBA8153 | reverse complement strand
CTATCCCGGCACCCCTCACACCACCTCCTCGACGCTAGATGCCCGGGTGAGCAGCCTGCCCGCGCGGGGCGGGGAAAGATCGTCACCTGCACCCGTCCCGGCCGGGGACCTCGACGCGATTGCCGCGACCCTGGAGCGGGTGGAAGAGTCATTGGACGAACGGGAGACCAGTTTCGGCGAGGTCCGGGACCTGACGGTAGAAGCCGTCGACTACCTGCGGGCCCAGCCGCGCATATGGCCGGTGGCCGGTCCGATCACCTCACCCTTCGGCATGCGCCGGTCACCCATTAACGGACGCCGCAGCATGCATTGGGGGGTGGACATCGGGGCCCCCCAGGGCACGCCCATTGTGGCTACGGGAGACGCCGTGGTAGAGTTCGCGGGCTTCCGGGGCGGCCTGGGCAGGCATGTCGTCCTCTACCATGGGAACGGCATCAGGACGGTGTATGCCCATAACCGGCGCAACCTGGTGACGCCCGGACAACGGGTAGTGCGCGGCCAGGTCATAGGTCAGGTGGGCAGCACGGGCGACGCCACGGGCCCCCACGTCCACTACGAGATCCTGGTTAACGGCCGTCACGTCGACCCTTGGCGGTACCACCTTTCAGAGCAAAGCCGGGCCGGACGGTAAGGCCACCGGACCGGAACCGGCAAACCCGGGCGGGTTCCGGTTGACGCCGGAGGGACCGGGGTGGCTGCCCCGCAGCGGGCTCGCCCTGCAGATCAACTTGGAGAGGATGCACAGAACTGCCAGTTAGAATCATCATCAACCCTATTGCCGGACAGGGCCGCGCTCTCTCGGTATGGTCCCACATCGAACCCCTGCTTGTGGCCAAGGGCCTCGACTACCATGCGATCTACACCACCGCTCCCCGCCATGCCATCGACTTAGCGGCCGAATGCGCCGACCGGGGCTTCGATACCGTGGCGGTCTTGGCCGGGGACGGCACCACCCATGAGGCGGTAAATGGGCTCGTCGGCACCGGGGTGCAACTCTGCGTGATTCCGGGTGGGCGCGGGAATGACTTGGCGCGCACCATGCGCATCCCCAGGGAAGGCCGGGAAGCCGCCTCCCTCCTCTGGTCCGGCCGGGCCCAGCCCATGGACCTCGGCCGGGCCAACGGAGAGTATTTCTTCAACGTGGGCGGGGTAGGCTTTGACGCAGAGGTCGCGGCGGCGGTTAACCGGGGGCGCATCTTCATCAACGGCACGGTCACGTACATAGCATATGTCCTCAAGCTGCTGGTCACCTATGAACCGGTCGCGGCCCGACTCACCCTAGATGGGCATAGCTGGTCGCAGAAGGTGTTCCTGGCGGCGGTAGGTAACGGGCAATACCTGGGGGGAGGCATGAAACTGGCACCTTATGCCGACCCTAACGACGGGTTGTTCGATGTGGTCATTGCCGGCGAGCTGAGCAGACCGGAAGCTCTCCGGGCCCTCAGCCGGGTATATTCAGGGAAGCATGTCGAACTACCCAAGGTGAAGAGCTATCGCGGCCGGGTCCTCACCATCGAGGCGGCACGTCCGCTGAACCTGGAAGCCGATGGCGAAGTGATCGGCACCTCACCGGTAAGGTTCGAGGTGGCCCCAGGGGCGCTGTCTATCCTGGTACCGGCGCCCCGCGGTGAAGGAGAGTCCTAAGCCATGGCAGTAGCCCTCCTGCGCGACCGGCAAGAAGCCGGAGAAAAACTGGCCGAGCGGTGTGCCGGGTACCGGGGGAGCAGGCCGCTGGTCTTGGCCGTCCCCCGGGGAGGGGTGGTGGTAGGCGCGGTCCTGGCCCACGCCCTGGGTGGTGAATTGGACGTAGTGGTGGCCAGGAAGATCGGCGCCCCGCATCATCCGGAGTTTGCCATTGGCAGCGTCACGGAGAGCGGTGCCGTGCTGCTTGAGGCGGGGCCGGGGATGACGATCTCCCCGGACTTCATTGGGCGAGAGGCCGCCGCCCAGCGCCGGGAGATCGCCCGGCGCACCCGGTACTACCGCCAGGGGCGACCGCGGCCGGGCGCCGGCGGCCGGGTAACGCTGGTAGTGGATGATGGCATCGCTACCGGCCTCACCATCCGCGCCGCCCTCCAGAGCATTGCCCATGAGAAGCCGGCCCGCCTGGTGCTGGCCGTGCCGGTGGCCCCGCCCGAGGTGCTTCCGGAGCTGGCTCCGTATGCCGATGAGCTGATATGCCTTCACACCCCGGATCCGTTCTGCGCCGTTGGCCAGTGGTACAGAGATTTTGAGCAGACTTCCGACGGTGAGGTAATGGCCCTGCTCCAGAAGGCGCGTGGTTTCCCTATGCCTGGAGGCGGGTGACGCCACCCCCCGGTCAGGCTGCCCTGGATAGCCGGAACGCGCCGGCGGGCCCGGGCCGGTCTTCGAAGCGGCAAGCGCTCGACGCCCGGCCAGCCAGGGTCGCTAAGCCGGCTTCGCCAGCCTGCCCGCCTGCGCCGGCTGGGCGGCGGGCCCCCGGGGACCCAAAGGCGACCCTGGCCACACCTGGCGCCTGAGCGAGCAACCGGGTCGGATCCGCGGACGCCCGGTCCTCCGCCGCGAGCATGGTCACCGCCGGCTCGAGGAGGTGTCGGTCCAAGACAGCCAGGGGCGCCGGGGCTTCGACCGGTAGGAACTCCGCTGGGAGGTGACCGAGCACCGGGCGGAACGCCAAGCTTGCCCCCGCCGCGGAGCAGTCTCCGGGGCCCCGTGCCCGCCGCACGTTGCCTAGCCCACAGAGCCGGGAACGCGGGTGCGGGCGCCGGCCGGCCTGGCTGGGCGGCACCAACGGCTACCCTCCGAGTGCAGCCAGGAGCCGTTCGCCGACTCCTCCGCGCACGCCATGAGCCCGCCCCTACCGGTCGCGGTCGATCACGCCCGGGCAGACCGATTGGTACCGGTGGAAGAGGAGGCGCCGGCGGGGCGCCGCCTCTCCTCCGTGGCCCACTTCGACACGACGGGCAACCGGTGTGGAGGGCTGACTCCACCTGACCCCATAGTGGGGGTCCCGCCACCGCCTACTCCTCGCCTCCGCGGCGCGGGCCCGGCCGTGGAGCACATGGACGTGGGGTCCGGGTTTACCGGCCCAGCGGTGCACGCTGCCTGGGGTCCCTAGTTCGCCTAGAACGGGCATGGCCATGCCCTCGGCCATGCCC
>DMHJ01000108.1:2579-2781 GCA_003449495.1 Clostridiales bacterium UBA8153 | reverse complement strand
GGCAACGCTTGCATGCTGCGGGCCAGTACGTGGGAAGCCAGCTGGGGAAGGCGGGCCCAGGGCAAGAGCAGCAGGCGGCTGTTATTGGCTACCTGGAGCAGGTGACGCCGCTTCTGCGCCTGCGACCAGCCGATGAAACGGTCGCGCACCGCCAGCTGCAGAGCGGCCGCCCGCCAGCCCAGGGCGGCAAGCGGGCGGTCAC
>DMHJ01000108.1:0-2238 GCA_003449495.1 Clostridiales bacterium UBA8153 | reverse complement strand
GCGGTCACCACTGAAGACCAGCTGCTTGACCCGCGCGCCCAACAGGCGCCCGTGGCCCAGGTAGTGGTGGGTGCGCATGAGTTGGTCCCACACCGGCTCCCAGGGGGTACGGTCGAGAGTTTCGATGACGGCAGGAGACGCGGACAGTAGGGCTGAGCTGCCCGATTCCCGCCTGGGAGGTAGCGGACGGAATCCGCGACGGCCCTGGCCGGGTGCGTCAAACGTCACGACAAGGAGAGCACGCTCCCACCGGAGCCGGAGCGGTTTATAGAAGCGGCGGTCGAACGCGAGAACATGGGGTCAGCGTTACGCCGGGTAGAAGCCAACCAGGGGGCGGCAGGCTGCGATGGGATGCCTGTTGGTCAACTGAGGCCCTACCTGAGCGAACAACCTCCGTCACCTTGAGGTGGGGCTGGATGTAGGCCCGAGTCTTTGGGTAGACCCGCCAGGTGGTAGCGCCAAGTCACCCGCTGGGCGATGGGCCGCGAGAGGCTGCAGCCGGAGACGCTGGCGCAGTTGCCCCTGGCCCACCAGGCACAGCGCCCTAGGTGAGACTGAGTCCCGACTGAAGTGGCTGAAGCACCTGATTGCTTCCAGGAGAGACTCCGAGAGAAGCTGGCCCTCGTCGATGACGACGACCGGCAACCTCTCCTGCATTGGTGCATATTCCGGCCCAAAGTGGCCACCGATGCCGGAGGAAACCGGCCACTTTTGCCAGGCTGGTAGGAACTAGTGGCCTGCATACTCCGGAAGGGTGCGTCTGGCCAAGAAAGAGCGCAGAGGGCGCTGGCTGACCGAGGAAATGGGGGGGTCTCATTCCGAACCCGTATGCAGCTGTCATACCTGCGGGGGAGGGCTGGGGAAGTTCATGCCCAACAGGAGGTTGTCCATGCGCAAAGTCCGTCAGCTACTGCGGCTCGCCCGGGACGCGCGCCGGAGTATGCGCCAGGTGTTGCGCAGCTGCGGCGTCTCTCGCACCACGGTGAGCGAGCTGCTGAGCCGAGCCAGCCAGGCTGGTCTCTCCTGGCCATTGCCCGGGGAGTGGGACGACGCCACGCTTGAGGACCGTCTCTACACACAGCATCGTCAGCCGCGAGTGGAGGTCCGCCCCCTCCCTGACTTCCAGGTCCTGCACCGGGAATTACACCGTAAGGGCGTGACCTTGCAGCTCCCATGGATGGAGTACAAGCCGGGGCAGCCCGGATGGCTACCAGTACAGCCAGTTCTGCGAGGGCTACCGGCGGTGGGCCCAGACCATTGAACTGAGCCTGCGTCAGGTACACCGGGCGGGCGAGCAGCTGTTCGTAGATTGTGCCGGCCAGACCATTCCGGTGGTGGAGCGGGCCACCGGGCCCGGGTTGCCCATTGTTCCCGGGCCCTCCCCCTCCCTGCCTTGGTTGTCCCTAATCTACCCGCCAGTCCAGCCTCCTGGTGGCCAGGAAGAGGAAGGCAACGGCGAACAGGGTCACCACCCCGCAGCTGGCCAGCACCGCCGGGTCGGATCGCCCGGCCAGCGCTGCCCGGAACGCATCGGCGGCGTAGCTGGTGGGCAGAAGCCTGGACGTGTAGCGCAGCACCAGCGGGAGATTCTCGTACGGGATCAGGAGCGGGGACATGAACATCACCACTAGCATGGCGATGCTGTTCATCATGTTGGCGTGGTGGCCGTTTCGGGCGTGCACGCCCATGACCACCCCGAGGCCCGCCATGGACAGGGCCGAGGCCACCATGATGGGCAACACCAGCGGGTTGAACACCACCGGGAAGCCCAGCCATAGGCTGCCGATGAAGATGGTAAGCAGCATGCCCGGGATGGTGAAGACCGTGGCCACGCTGACGAAGGCCAAGACCAGCTGGAGCTTGGAAAAGGGCAAGGTGGAGTAGTATTCCAGGTCGTTTCTCTGGCGCCCCCAAGCCAAGTCATTGCTGAGGGACTGCATGGGACCCAGCACCAGGGTGGCGATGGCGTTGCCTGCGGTGACGTAGAGGGAGGCGGCCGGGTCGCGCACGGCGCCGCTCATGCGCATGAAAGCCAGGATGGCCAGGGGGAAAAGCGGGCCCAGGATCACGTGGAAGTACCACTCGTTGCGCACATTGGCCCAGCGGATGAAGAACAGATCGGCGTATACCGCCAGCCAGCGGCGGACGCCCCCCAGGCGCTGTACGGGAACGGGCTCAAGTGGCAGCGTCAACTGAGACAAGCTTGTCGCCTCCTCCCAGGCGGATGTACACATCTTC
>DMHJ01000162.1 GCA_003449495.1 Clostridiales bacterium UBA8153 | reverse complement strand
CGCGTGCGCGGGGATCGCCCCCAGCCGGCGCCAAACCGATCCAGCCTCTACCGGGCTCCCCCGCGTGCGCGGGGATCGACCCGCGGAGGAGCTGCGGGACCACCTGGCGCCCCTGGCTCCCCCGCGTGCGCGGGGATCGACCCGCTACCCAGTCGCCGCGGGCTGCTCGCCACTTGGCTCCCCCGCGTGTGCGGGGATCGACCTCTGGGGCTGGAAGACACCGAGGGCCGTCTCTTGGCTCCCCCGCGTGTGCGGGGATCGACCCGGTGGATCGATCGTGCTGACCTGGGAAGAGGAGGCTCCCCCGCGTGTGCGGGGATCGACCGATGTGGCGCTACTGGCAAGGCATCGTGGAGGAGGCTCCCCCGCGTGTGCGGGGATCGACCGCGATACAAAGCCCGCAAGGCGGGGCTGACCTCGGCTCCCCCGCGTGCGCGGGGATCGACCCGAGCTAGGGGTGGCGGGTCGGGGATCGACCTAGGCGGCGGCGGCTCCGGGGTCACTCCCCACCCTTGAGCGAGACCCGCACCACCGGGTCATGTCCTGCCCTGACCGGCCCGGGGGAAGCCGCTTGCACGCGGGCCGTCTGGCCGGCGTTGGCCACGATCAGGACGGAAATGGGACTGAAGCCGGCCAGGGCCACGGCCTTGGGATCAAACTCCACCAGCAGCTCACCGGCCTTCACCGCTTGCCCCACCCCCGCTCTTACGGTGAAACCCTGTCCGGCCAGGCGAACGGTATCGATGCCCAGGTGCAAGATCAGCTCTAGGCCGGAAGCGGTGGTCATGGTCAGGGCGTGCCCGCCGGGGAATACATACTCGATGCGCCCGGGCGCAGGTGCCAACAAACGCCCTTCCGACGGGTCGATGCCCACCCCCGGTCCCACCGTCCCGGCTGAGAACACCGGGTCCGGCACCTGACTCAGCGGCAGCAACCGGCCGGTCAAGGGCGCCACCAGCACCACCGTGGGCCGGGTCCGGGTGAGGAGGCCCTTGATATCCTCGCACAGCGCCGCCGACGAAGTGCCCATCACCACTTGTACCAGCGAGGCGCCCGGCCGGGACAGGCCCGACGCGCCCAGGGCAGAGAGGGCCTCCGCGTTGACCAGACCGGGATCCACCAGCTCTACCCTCAGCCGGGTCAGGCAAGCGTCGATGGACACGACATTGCCCGCACCGCCCAGGGCTTCCAGGACCGGAGCGGCGGTGGCGGCCGTGTCCCCCGCCTCGGCGGCGGGCAGCGCCGGCACCCTCCCCATGAGCGGAAGGTCCCAGCGGCGGATGAGATACCGGAACAGCAGGTAGTAGCCGGCGGCAAAAGCGGCGCCCAAAGGAAAGATCAGCCAGGCCCGATCCGCAAAGCCTAAGTTGATGAAGAACATGGGCAGGGCCATACCGAAGTGGCGGACTCCCAGGACATAGGTCAGCCAGAGCGCCGCTCCGGTCAACAAGGCATGGACCACAAACAGTGCCGGGGCCAGGAACATGAAGGCAAACTCCGCCGGCTCGGTGATGCCGGTGATGGCGGACGTGAGGGCGGCGGTGACCATGATACCGGTGACCCGGGCCCTTTCCCCGGGCCGGGCTTCGTGGGCAATGGCCAGACAGATGGCGGGAACGGCGAAGACCATGGTCAGGTAGAAGCCGGCCAACAGGTAGCCCGCCGAAGGATCCCGGGCGTAAAAGCGCGGTACTTCGCCATGCACCAGCTGGCCCGTCACCGGATCGGCATAGCCGCCGGCTACATACATGATGAGGTTGTTCAGGATGTGGTGGAGCCCGGTGGGAATGAGCAACCGGTTGAACACCCCGTACACGAAGGCTCCCAGGGCTCCGGCCGCATACAGCCACTGGCCCATGCCCACGATGAGACGCCCGATGGGCGGCCAAGTCAGGCCGAAGAATACCCCCGCCAGCACTCCCGCCAGGGACGACAGCACCAACACAAACCTCTTGCCCGCAAACAGCCCCAGATATTCGGGAAGCCGCACCCGGTGGAAGCGATGGAACAACAGGGCTGCTGCCCCACCCATCGCCATGCCGCCCAGCACCCCGCTGTCCACCGCCGGGTCGATGGCCGTGGCCACCGAGGCCATCACCGCATAGCCGATCACTCCCGCCAAGGCCGCCATGCCGTCCCGCCCGGTAAAGCCCAGGGCCAGCCCCACGGCAAACAGCAGGGGTAGATAGGTGACGAGAAGACTCTGTCCGGCGGCCCGTAGCGCCACCCACCCCAGCTGGTCTCCGATGGCCAAGTACACGGCGGCCACCGGCAGGATGACCACGGGCAGAAGCAACGCGGCGGAGAGCTTCTGGAACATATGACCCATACCGGCCCCCTATCTTCTCGCCCACCGGTCGTCCGGATGGAGCTCGCTGAAGATGCCGTAGGATACTAGCCTGAGTCCGCTCTTTTCCAGGGCCGACCGGGTCGTCTCGCTGCACAGCACGGCCAAGTCCGTCTCGCGCTCCCGGCACAAAGCAGACAGGCCGGCCAGCTCCTCATCGACATACCCCGGATGGCAGGCCAGTTCCGCGATGCCTCGCCCGCCGGCGATTTCCGCCAGGAACGCCTCTAACCGGGCCTGCATCTGCTGCGGTTCGGTGCCGCCAGTCAGCGACGCCATGCGGTCCGGGAACTCCAGGCCGGCACGGGAAGCCCGCTTCACGCTGCGTCTCAGCAGGGCGGAGTACCAATATCTGAGGGGTACCGGCACCTGGCGGATGGGCGGATCGTCGGGCCGGATCATCCGCAGGGCCGGGATGCGGTACTTGCCGGCCAGGCGGCAGGCGATGTCCAGGTAGGGCGGGTACAGGTGCACATTGTGGTGACTATCCAAGTGGGTCGGTCGAAGCCCGCTGGCCAGGAACGCGCCGATTTGCGCCTCCCACTCCCGGTGTACATGGTGCTCACTGCCAAACAAACACTGGCGCAACGGGCGCCGCAAGAATGCGCCCGTCCTGTCCACCAGGGAATCCACTGCAGGCGGCGGTAGCACCGGCATGCCCGCAGTAAGGGTGAGGTGGATACCGATGCCCAGGTCCGGGTAGGCCGAGGCGTCCTGCACGGCACCGGAAAACCCCGGCATGTTCGGCATGGCCGAAGCCGAGGTCACCACCCCACGGGCATGGGCCTCCAGGATCCCGCGGGTCACGCCGGAGGACAGGCCAAGATCGTCTGCGTTTATAATGAGATAGTGCATCGCGCTACTCCCGTCGGCGCCGGAGTGACCTGCGAAGGCGAAGCCGTCATCGTAAAGACGGCATCAGGCGCGCTTCACCTCCATCTCCCGCTCTACCGAGTCGAGAAAGGTCTGGTCGTCGGTGAAGCGGCGTGCCTGGGACAGGCACTCGCTGATTACCTCCCGGCGATGCTGCACGTCGATGCGGAAGCTCTCGGCCGCGTGGAGAAAATCGTCCTTGGACAACCCCTCGGCCGCGCGATCGAACGCCACCCGCTTGGCCCGGGTAACCAGCTCTTCCAGCTCGGCGCAGGAGAAGTTCTTGGTGAGGGTGACGATCTCCTGCTCCAGGAAGCGTACCAGGTCCTCCCGGTCCATGCCCAGGGGCACCGCAACTTTCTTGCTGGCCGGGTTGAGCCCCAGGTGGACCAGGAGGACGTCCAGTCGCGCCCGGGACCCGGGATAGAGGAACGGGATCTTGTAGTCGAACCGCCCGGTGCGGGTGAAGGCCTCGTCCAGGTGCTCGGGCACGTTGGTGGTGCCGACGATGATGGCCTCCCGCTCCGGACGTCCCAGCCACTCGAGAAACTGGGAGAAGACGCGTTTGGTCTCCTCGCCGCCCGACCCGGTGTCCGCGGAAGAGCGCTTGCCGAACCGGTCGATCTCGTCTACGAATACGATGGCCGGCGACATCTTCTCGGCCAGCTGGATGGCGTTCTTCATGTTCTGCCCGGACTCACCCAGCCACTTGGAGTAGATGTTCTCGGTGACCAGGTTGATAAAGGGCAGCTGGATTTCCGTGGCCAAAGCCTTGGCAAACAGGCTCTTGCCGGTGCCCGGCGGTCCAAAGAACAGCATGCCCTTGGGCAAGGGCAGGCCGAACCGCCGGGCCCGCTCGGGGTAGCGGAGGACGTTGATGATGTACTTGACGATGAAGTCCTTGATGGCCTGGTACCCGCCGATATCGGCAAAGGAGGCTGTGGGCTCGGTCACTTCCAGGATGCCCGAGCGCTTCACCAGTTCCGATTTGAGGTCCTTGATGAGCGACATGTCAAAGCTACGGCGGCGGTTGTAGCTTTCCAGGAGGATGCTCTCCACTTGGTGCAGGTTGAGCCCGGCGGTGGCCACCTCCAGCTCCATGGCGGACTGGCGCGCCAGCGGTATTCCCAGTTCCCTGGCGGTGAGATCGATAAGGCTGTACCTCTCCGAAGCAGATGAAGCATCCACGGAAATGGTGACCACCAGCTCCCGGGTGAATGCGTCCAAGAGGGAGACCACATCGCCGGTGAGGATGATGATGGAGGAGTTTCTGGTGATGATCCGGGGATCGATGGCCCAGGCCCGCAGGGCGCTCTGGAATCCCGTCTCCCACTCGCGAACCTCGGAAATGTTCTGGATGATGAAGACGGTACGCTGGTTCTTAAGGTAGACGTCGACTTCCTTGAGGACGGCCTTGAGGTTCTGTAGCTCCACCCCTTCCTCCCCACGCACCCGCTGGATCATGGTGGAACCCCCGGAAGGCCGCTTGCGATACGCCTCCTGCACGGGGCCGGACGGACCTAAGCTCAGCCGCCCCAAACCTTCCCACTGGTCGTAGATGAAGAAGGCTTCGGCATTCTTGGTTTCCGCCTGGGTGAGGAGATACTCCTTCAACTGCAGAAAGCGCTTGGGGTCGCTGGTCTCAAAGCACACCACCGGCGAGTAGTTGCTCTTGCGTTTGACCATGCCGTTTTCTATCCAGGACGTGTTCAGAAACTCATTGCGGGCCAGGCGTGCCACCTCCAGAGTTACCGTTCCATTCTTCATAGACGAATATGTCTTGTAGAACTTCCTGCTTCATCGAGTTCGCAACCGATACTCTCCACAGGCGTGCATTCCCGGGGAACTCCCGGTACTGAAACTTAGGCGGCGGTTACTGCCATTTTCCTAAGATTCATCGCGGCGTTTATATCTCGGTCATGGCTGGCGCCGCATTCAGGACAAAGCCACGTTCTGACAGCTAAAGGCAGCTCCTCAAGCTGATAGCCGCACCCGGAACACAGCTTGCTGGTGGCTAGGAATCTACCAGCAAACGTGAGTGTGCTGCCGTACCACCTAGTCTTGTACCCTAGCTGTCTTCTGAATTCGCTCCAGCCTACGTCCGCAATGGCACGGGATAACTTTCCGTTTTGTACCATGCCACTGACGTTCAAGCTTTCCAACACTAGCTCCTGCTTGGTTTTCGCAAGAGTGGTGGTTAGCTTGTGCAAAAAGTCCTGACGGACATTGCGTATTTTTCTATGTAACCGTGCTAGCTGCACGGCGCTTTTCTTTCGGTTGTTGCTGCCTTTCTGCTTACGTGAGTGTTCCTTTGACCGGCGGCGAAGTCGTCGCAAGTGTTTAGCTAACGGCTTCGGGGCCGTGAGCTTTTCGCCGTTGGACAAGGTAGCGAAAGCTGTAAGGCCCAGGTCGATGACTACGATTTCGCCCTGGATAGGAACAGGAATCTCCGTCTCCACGGCCAGGCTTACAAACCATGTGCCCGCTTCCTTGCTTGCCGTTGCGGAAAGAATTCTGCCCGTAGTGACGGGTACTTCCTTCAGTCTTAGCTTTCCCAGCCGTGGCAGCTGCACGCTTTTCTCCAATACCTTAGTAATGCCGGATAACCTGAAGCTGTCATGCCGCCCTTTCTTTTTGAAGCGCGGAAAACCCGCCCGTGGCTTTTGTTTCAACCCACGAAAGAAATGAGCAAAAGCTTGCTCCAAATCTCGCAAGGCTTCTTAGGGAGCACATTTGGATACTTCGTACATCCAAGGCAGCTCCGTCTTTTTCAGCCGATTCAATTCCTTATGCTGGGTAATGGCCGTGGTTGATTGCTTCTCTCGGTTATACAGAGCAATCCGTTGGGCCAGCCCCCAGTTATAGGCATACCGAGCACAACCGGCATGTTTTGCCAGCGCCATCAGTTGGCCATGGTTTGGGTTAAGCTCATACCGGTAGGCCTTATTAATCTGCACCCTGAATCACATCCATCGCCTTTTTGGCTTTGTTCTTAGCGGCAGGTTTCCCATACAGTCGGGCACAGAACCATACTAGCACGTCAATCATATCTTGAACCAAATCATCCTTCAGTTCGCTCTGGTCAACCACGATTAAGCGTCTTCCAGAAGCTTGCAGGCTAGCTTCAATATACTCGGAGCCAAAGCGGGCCAGTCGATCGCGGTGCTCAACCACAATACCGGCAATCTTGGTATCGCTCAGCAGCTGAGCAGTTTCGGGCGACGTCCGTTAAGCCCGGAACCAATTCCGGAAACCGTCTTGGTTACCCTCATTTGATTATGGGCAGCAAATTCAACCAATCGACCCAGTTGTCGTGTTAAATCGGCTTTTTGATCGTGGCCAGGCACCCGGGCGTAAAGCCCAAAGCCAGCAAGCTTCTTTTCGTCCGGTGGAAACACTAGGATCGTACCGGTAGGCATCTGCCTAGCCTCAATCAGAAGGTTGCCGCTTTTGAACCAGCGATATGCCGTCCTATAAGTAATGCCCTGACTGCGTGCCCAAGTTGATAGTTTCATAAGCCTAGTTTACCATAAAAACATCGAAAAGTTAAGAACACGAGGAGCAGCTCTCCACCCCAGATCCAACAGGAAGGCTCAGGCGTCTAGCCGCACGGTGAGGAGAGCACCCGGTCCGCCTTGATACCCCAGCGCGCTAGTGCCGCCAGGATCGCCGGGGTGGCCGCCACGCCGTTGCGGTCATAGATCTCCAGGTCCCGCCCGCCAATGTACACTTCGACCACATGGTTTCGAGGGACCCCGGAGCCCCTAGTCCCCGGAGGATTTGACGGGGTTTCGCCGGCGTTCGATATCGGCCAGGCCGGCGCGTTCTGCCTCGGTCTGGGAGGCAGACTTGCGGACGGTATCGGCGGAGACCACTTGGACCCCGAAGTGTCGCAGGGCCCGCAGCAAGTTGTCTGCCTCATCGAAGCAGTCCTCCCCTGGAAAGCCCACGAAATCGGTCTTGACCTGCCCACGCCGGTCAACGCTTACGTTTATCTTCCGGCTCATCACAACACCCCGCGCACTAAGATCTTGCGGCCGTCGACCGGGTGGCTCTCCTCTTCGAATTCTACCGCATAGTTGAGGCTGCGCAAGGCGGCGGCCACAGCCAGCGAAGTATAGCTCTGGACGATGGTGTCGCAGATCCTCTGGATGGCGCGCTCATCACAACCGTAGGCATCGTACACAAAGGTAACTTGGCCGGAATCTCGCGAGATCTTGACCCCCACTCCCCGGGGAGAATCCGGGGTAACCATCCCCCAGTCGCAGCGTAGGCGGCGGCCGTAATAGTCGCGGATGCCGGTGGTGAGTTCACCGCCCAACTCGGCGGCCGCCGTCTTGACCGCCTGGTCCAAAAGCTCCCAGCCCGGATCCTCTTCCACCTCATGACCGGCCAGGAGCGCCGTTTCCAGCTTGATCTTGGTCTTCAAGGTAGTGATGTGGCTCATGCCGGCTCCCCCCTAAAGTTTTAGCTTCTGAGCCAGATAATCCGCCTTCTTCCGCCGCCAGGTTGCCAGCTCCTGTCGCACCGACGCCAGCGTAGCGGCTATCTCATCTTGACGGGCCAAGAGCCGGTCCACCAGCTGCGCGCTCGGACCGGCACTCCCGGGCACCACCGTATCCCGGTCTTTTTCCAGCACCACCAGCTCTATGACCGACAGCTCCACGTTGATCTGGGTCTCGCGCTCGGAGTCCCGGGCGCCCCGGGCCGCCTCCGCTTCGGCCATCAATTCCTCACGCCGCGCCTGCAGCCCATCGGCACTCATCGCCCGGTACTGCTCGGCCCACTCGGCGGTGCGCAGTGAACGGATGCGGGCCACCCCCGGTTCCTGCTGCCACTGGTTGATGATGTGGCGCAACCGCGCGGTCCGGTCGTGGGACTTCTTGTCCTGAGTTTCTGTCTCGCGTAGCCTGAGAGCCTCCGTATGTACACGGTCTCGAATCCCGTCCAGCTCCTGGAGGAGGGCGCTTTCCTTCTGCTCCAACTGGGCGATCTGGGCATCGAAGGAACCTTGCAGCCTGAAGCGCCACGCAAGCACGGTGACCGTGCTCATCCCGGCAAACAGCGCCAGGGCCAGCGGCAGGCTGAGCAGTTGGGGCCAGGGAGAGGGCAGCGGCACCTGGTTCTGGGTGTACGTAACGGCCAGCGCCAAGCTGAGTACCGCTTCTACGGCCATGACCCGCCGGCTAAGCCGGGAATGGTGGTAGCGGGAGGACACATGCACCAGTCCCATGATGACCAGCCAGACCAGGACCACGAAGGCCCCCAGGATCCCGAAAAGCCACACCGTTGCACACCTCCCCCGACACTAGTATACCTGATCTTTCGTTCCAGTTTCAGCTACTGCTTAGGCGTTCCAGTTGCCGCCGGGCCCGCCACAGCTCGTCGGCACCGGGCGGTCCCAGTGCCGTCCCGCAGGTAAGCCGCATGCCCCCAGAGGTGAAACGCCCGATGACCGCGGCCGCGTGCCCCCGGGCCCGGAGGGAGGCCACCATGCCCTCACCGTCGGGAGCGGCAATGAGCAACGCGCCGCTGGAGATCAGGTAGAAGGGATCGATGGCGGCCAGCCGGGCGATTTGGCGGGTCACCTCACCCACCGGAATGGCACCGGTGTCCACCACCAGTCCGGCACCGGCGGCCAGTGCCATTTCGTAGGATGCGCCCAGAACGCCGCCTTCAGTCACATCGTGCAGGGCAGTAGCGCCCGACGCCGCGGCATCCAGGGCGGACCGGACCACACTGACGCGCCCGTCGTAGGCTTGAGCCTCACGCAGGGCGACCTCGCCCAACCGCGCCCCCAGTACGCCGGCAAAGTCGTGGGCCAGAATGGCCGTACCTTCCATGCCCGCCTCGCCCACCAGCACCAGGGCATCGCCGGGCCGGGCCCCGCCCGATGGTAGGAGCCTGGGCCGGGGAGCCCGGCCCACGGCAGCGGCGCACACCACCGTCTGGGTAAGACCCGGGGTGAACTCAGTATGCCCGCCTACCAGCGCCACCCCCAGCTGCAGGGCGGCCCGGTGGGCACTCTCCATAATCTCCTCCACCAGGGCCTCTCCGGCCGTGGTCGGGAGTAGCAGGGTCAAGAGCACGGCCACCGGCTCGGCGCCGGTGGCGGCCAGGTCGTTGCAGGTTACGTGAACGGCCAAAGCTCCCGCCCCGGTGTCCGCCCCGGTGATGGGATCCACCGTCACCACGGTGAGCTCCCCCTCCAGGTCCAGGGCAGCGCTGTCTTCCCCCACCCGGGGGCCGAGGACCACCTCGGGGCGATACGCCCCGGTGCGGGTGAATACCAGTCGCTCCAAACCTTGCGGTTCCAGCTTGCCCGTCTTCATGCTATCTCCTTCGCGAGCCCACGCCCATAGGATAGGCCCGGCGCAGCCCGGCCACGAGAAACCAGGCCACGACCGCACCTACCCCTACCTGGGTCACATCACCGGCGATGCCCAGCGGCACCGCTGCCCACCCGTAGACCAGGCCCACCGCCACGGCGTAGGCCGCCACCGTCCAAACTGAGCCCACCAGCAGCGCCTGCACGACCCGGGCGTTGCCGCGGCCGGTGGCCACGGAGCCGACCAGATAGCCCTCCATGCCGTGGATGAAGAACGAAACGGGAAACCATACCCAGAGCCCCAGGATGATGTCTGCCAAAGCCGAGCCCAGTGCCCCGACTACCGCCCCCATGCGGGCTCCCAAGAGCAGGGCGGTGGTGAAGATCACCGCCGTGCCGAAGTGGAAGCAGAGCTCGCCTCCCGGGGAGGGCACGCGCAGGAGCGTGGTGGCCACCAGGGTAAGGGCCACCAGCATGGAAGTGAGCGCCAGGTAGCTGGCCGTGCCGTGCCGCCGGTTCAGGGGAAACCCTCCCATGTGCCATTCCCAGCAATATTCGCTTGGTATTCCAGACTATCCTTCCCGGTTGTATCCCCGGCTCGTTCAAGTTATGCTAAGCTGCAGAGGGGGTAGCTTCACCGTGCGCATCACCGGTGGTTCTCTCAGAGGCCGCATCCTGAAGACTCTGCCCGGGTTGGCCACCCGTCCTCCGCTGGCTCGAGTACGGCTAGGGGTTTTCAACATCCTGGGTCCGACTATAGACGGAGCCCGCTTCCTGGACTTGTACGCGGGCACCGGCAGCTACAGCATTGAAGCCCTCAGCCGCGGCGCTTCCTCCTGCACCTTGGTGGAGAGGAGCCGGGCGGCCCTGGCGGTGATCCAGACCAACCTGGAGCGTACGGGCTGCGCCCATCAAGCCGAGGTCCTGCCTGGCGATGTGCTGGCCGTGCTAGGCCGGCTGTCCCGGGCCGGCCGTCGTTTTGACCTGGTGGCGGTGGCGCCACCCCATAATACCGGTCTGCTCGATCCCACGCTGGCGGCACTGGAGGCCGGAGACCTGCTGGCAGAGGGAGGAACGGTATTCGTCCAGCACTACCCCGGTGAGCCCGTGAGCCCAGCTGTCGGGCGGCTGCACCGCTACCGGGAGTCCCGCTACGGGTCGACCTTGGTGTCGTGGTTTACGGCGCCAACGGAGCCAGTTCCCGTACGGTAACGCTCAGCCCTTGGCCTCGCCGCTCTAAACTTCCTTCCACTAAAACCGGGGGCACCTGTCCGGCAAAAAGATGCTGGCCGCAACGTTGATAAGCGGATGCAAAAATCGTCAGCTCGACCAAGCCGGTTTCGTCTTCCAAAGACACGAACACGATCGTGCGTCCGCTGCGGGTAGGCGGGCGGTGGGGGCGCACCGGGTATCCTGCCAACCGGACCGGCCGCCCCACCCGTATGGCAGCCAGGTCTGCGACCGTGACCACGCCCTGCTCACGGAGGGCCGGACGCGCCACTTCCAGCGGGTGACCACTCACCCCCATGCCGAGCAACGCATACTCGAAACCGACCTTCTCGAGGAAAGAATAATCCTCTACCTCCCCCCACCCGGGGTCCCCCAGGTCGAACCCGCCGCCCGGGGGAGCACCGGCCAAGACGTCCTCCAGCTCCCATAAAAGCTGCTTGCGGTTGGAGCCGAAGTCGCCGGCTGCCCCGCACAGTACCAGCGCCTGGTACAGGTGACGTGGTAGCGACACCCGGGAGCGCAGGTCACCCAGGGAGGCAAACGGGCCGATCTGCCTGGCGGTAAGCAGGGCAGTTAGCCCTGCCCCGGTCATGCCGCGCAGCTGGCCCAGCCCAATCCTTATCCTACCATCTTGGACCGCCGTGCGGGCCCCGCTGGCGTTGAGCGATGGCCCGAGCACCTCTACGCCCCGGCGCCGGGCTTCCACCACGATGGTGCCGGGAGGATAATACCCCATGGGACTGTTGGCCAGGATGGCGGCGAAAAACTCGGCCGGGTGGTGCCGGATCAGGTAGGCGGTTTTATAGGCCGTCTTGGCGAAAGACGCAGCATGAGCCTCGCAGAAACCGTAGCTGGCATAGCCTTCCATGCACGCAAAGATCTCCTGGGCTATCGCGGGAGGCGTACCGTTGGCGACGGCGTCGGTCAGAAACTTCCGGCCCAGTTCCTCCATATCCCGCCGGGAGCGGGCGCTGGTCATGACCCGGCGCAACCGATCGGCATCGCCCGGGGCAAAACCGGCGATGGTGGTGGCGATTTCGATAACCTGCTCTTGAAATAAGATCACCCCGTAGGTTTTGGCCAGGATCCGTCGCAGCCGGGGGTCGGCGTAGGTCACCGGCTCCCGCCCTTGCCGGCGGGCGATGAATGGCTCTACCATGTTCCCCTTGATGGGGCCGGGCCGGATCAGGGCCACGCTGGCCACCAAGTCTTCGAAGTTATCGGCGCCGAGGCGGGACTGGAGCGCACGCTGGGCCGGGCTCTCCAGTTGAAAAACTCCAATGGTCTGGCCGGAATTGAGCAACCGGTAGGTGTCCCGGTCCCGGGACGGGAGCCGGTCATCCTCCTTATCCAGGACCGTCATGGTGTCCTCGACGGCGCTAAGGGTGCGTAGCGCCAGCAGGTCCAGCTTGATCAGCCCAAGGTCTTCCACATCCTCCTTGTCGAATTGGGTGACGATGACTCCCTTGGCCGCCAGCTGCAGCGGGGTCAATTCCGCCAGTGGCTGGCGGGAAATGACCACGCCCCCCAAGTGCGTACCGAGAAAGCAAGGGAGCCCGGCCACCCGCGCGCAGCAGTCCAGCAGGAGTTCAAGCCGGTTGTGGTCCAGCTGGAGGGCGCGCAGTTCGGGCAGATCCAGCACCTCCCGGATGGCGCCGGCGTGAAGGTGGGGTAAGCGTTTGGCCAACACCTCGATTTCCCCGGGGGAAAAGCCCAAAGCCTTGCCGATGCGGCGCACCGCCGAACGGGCCTGAAACGTTTGGTACGTGCAGACGGTGGCCACATGTTCCCGGCCGTACTTTTCGTAGACATACCGGGTGACCGAGTCACGGTGACGGGCATCGAAGTCCACATCGATATCGGGTAGCTGGGCCCGTTCCAGGCTCATAAATCGCTCAAACAAAAGGCCCCGGCCGACGGCATCCACTTCCGTGATGCCCAGGCAGTAGGCAACGGCAGAGTCCGCGGCCGAGCCCCGGCCCGCGTGGCGTATCCCCCGGTTACGGGCAAACTCGATCACGTCCCACACCAGAAGAAAATAGTCGGCATAGCCTAGGCGGCAGATGATGTTCAGCTCATGGTCCAACCTCTCCCGGATCTTGCGCGTTACCCGCGGGTATCTCCGGCGCGCCCCGGCCTCCACCAGTTGCCGTAACACATCAGCTGGATTGACCCCCTCCGGCAGTGGGAATTGAGGATGCGAGCGGGCCTTTAGATCCAGGACCGGACCGCAGCCGGCGGCGATCTCCTGGGCCACTGCCAGCGCACGCTCCCCTCCCGGGTAGGCATCCAGCAGCTCTTCCCGGGATTTGAGGTAGTTTTCGGCGTTCAGCCGGCGTTCCGGGCAGATCTCATCGATGCGGGTCAACGTGCGCGTGCAAGTCAAAATATCGTGGACCCAAAAATCTTCTTCCCGGGCGTAGTGGGCGTTGGTGGTGAGCACCACCTCCAGCCCGAGCTGGCCCGCCAGCTCTTGTAACCGCTGCGCCAACCGGGCACTACCCGGTAGGTAAGTTTCGGCCAGCTCCAGGTAGTAGTCGCGTCCGAAACGTTCCCAATACCAGTGGGCCGCCGCCCGGGCCGCCTGGTACTTCCCTTGCAACAACAAGGAGGCCACCTCCCCCCGCCGGCAACCCGAGAGCACCACCAGGCCTTCCCCTAGCTCTTCCAAGCTGGACCGGCTGACCCGGGGCGTTCCGCGCGCATGTTCCAAGTGGGCCCGGGTAATAAGGCGGCAGAGTTTGGCGTAGCCCCGGGCATCCCGGGCCAATAACACCAGGTGGGAGTCATCCTCCAGCGTGACCTCGGCCCCGGTAACGGCCTTAATGCCGGCGACGGCCGCCGCTTTGTGCAGTTTCACCGCAGCGCTGAGGTTGTCATGGTCGGTGACGGCCAAAGCTGCCACGCCCAGCTCCGCGGCTCGTGCCACCAGCTCCTGCATGCCGCTGGCACCGTCCTGGAAGGAAAAAGGCGAGTGCACGTGCAAGTGCGCGAGCATCAGTGTCTCCGTTCTCCGCAACTTACCCAGCGAGGATACCGTCCTAGCCGGCGTTCGGTTCCTCCCACGCCCGCTGCCCGGCCCGAAAGTCGGGTCTTGCCCAGGCTCCACAGGCGGTAACCGCCGGACGGGCGGCCAGGTGCCCCAGGTTGATCGCGGCATTCCGGTCCCGATTTGCGATTGAACCGCACTCGGCACACCCCTACACGCGCTCGTTCAGACCAAGCTCATCCTTGATTGTGCCGCAAGCGGAACCCCTGTCAAATCCTTGTTTTGCTAATCAGTTCATACCCCCATGATGAGCTCCACGGTGACCGGACATTTCCGGCCCCGGGAGAGTTTCAATCTAGCACCCGGTAGAGGTTCCACTGGTTCAGTTTGCGGTCGGCGAAGAGCTCGTACATCGCACCGCCGCTACCGGCCAGGCGGTAAAAAGTCTTTTCCGTCTCACCGTCCCACCAGCAGCCGGTATCCTTCCACTCTTCCAGTATGCTTTGCACGTCGACCCAGTGGCGCATCCAAAAGAACCGGCGGGGGCGGCGCTGGCCATCGGTCACTACCAGCACCGGTTGGTTAACCAGCTTGGCCATGTCCCATCACTCCTCACTAATCTTTATAGTCCAGCGTGTGGGATCGTACAAATCCAGCATGGTCTCCCGGTGGTCCGGCGGGCGGCGGGACCCCGGCTCCACTACCGTTCCTCGATACTTGCGGGCAAGACTCTCCAAAGTCCCGCTCAACCGGACCCATTTCCCCTCGTCCTCCTGAATCAAAGCCAAGCCCGGCTGCTCGGCGTGCATGCGCACCAGAGCGTCCGCCGTTGCCCGCAGGGCCGTCACACCGGGGGCGGGACCGGCATGCAACATCAGGGTGAACAGCTGCTCCCGCAACGAGGTACGGGAAAGCCGCGGTCGCGCCAGTTCCCTGGATAGGATGGTGTACCGTCCGTCATTATGCTCCAAGGTAAGTTCGATCCGGCGGGTTCCGGCCATCCGTTCCGCCAGTCCCCGCGCCAGCCCGGTGGCGAGAATGTCCAGGGACGCCCACAGCCCGCCTCCCACCACCGTCTCGTCTGGCAGTGACAACTCGCACTCCACGGTCCTTTCCGGGTAGCCGGCCCGCACCGGGGTAGGGTCCACCCCGCAACAAAGCGCCATCAGGAGCCGGCCTTCCTTACCGAATCTCCGCGCCGCCTCGGCTACTGGAACCATCCGGACTTGCCCTACGGTTTTCAGGCCCAAAAGCGGGAGACGCTGGCGCAGTTCCGGCGAGAGCGGCCAGAGGCAGGATACCGGCAGGTCGGTCAAAAAATCGGCTTCCCGGCCTACGGCTACCCACACGGGCTTGGCCCCCCAACCGCTAAGGCCGGCCGCCACCCGGGCCAGGAACTTGGAACCGGCCAGTCCGACCGCCGCCCCCCAGGCCGACGCCGGCACCACCTGGGCCAATATGGACTCCAGCTCCTCCTGGGCCGGTGCCGGACCGGACAGATCCAAAAAACAACGATGGTACTCCTCCGGCTCCACCCCGGGCGTATGGCGCGCGTAAACATCCCAGTGACGCCGGGCAGGCAGGCGGTACTGGGCCTCATCGTAGGGGAACACCACCAACCCGGGACAGGCCAGGCGCCCCTGCCGGATCGTCTGCCCCGGTCTTACCCCGGCCGCCGCCGCCAACCCGTCCACATCCAGTAGCTGCCTTCCCAAAGCCACGGCTACCGGGGCATCCCCGGTTTTCTGAACTCCGGCGTAGAATCCGGCAAGTTCGATGTAGGCGATTTGCCGCAAGGTTATCACCCAACCCCCCAAACGACTGTTCGTATATATTATCGAACATGCGATCGCTCATGTCAAGCTCCTACCGGGACTTCACGCGTAGCGCTTGCGGGCGGGGAAGTTGCAGGCGATTTCCAGCAGAGGGAACGGAAAGAGGGAAAAGCATAACACGCTTGCTGTCGATGATACCGGTATGCGATAGCGCGAACCGCTTGTGCTACGCGCTATCTTGGCGTATCTTCTCCTTGGAA
>DMHJ01000020.1 GCA_003449495.1 Clostridiales bacterium UBA8153 | reverse complement strand
CTTCCGGCTCCTGCCCAGCATCGGCGTGGTGTTGGATGGGAAAGAGCGGAAACAGCGCATCGGCGAGCAGGTCAAGGCCACGGCCGCCGCCACCGGTGGAGTGTACCTGGCCGACGACGAGCTGTTAGACGAAATCGCCGGTCTGGTGGAATATCCGTCGGTGTTCATCGGGGCTTTCCACCAGCGGTACTTGGCCCTGCCCGCGCCCGTTCTGATCAGGACCATGCGGCACCATTTGCGCGTGTTTCCGGTGGTCTCCGCCCGCGGGGGACTGCTGCCGGTGTTCATAGGCGTGCGCAATGGGGACCAGGAACACTTGGAGGTGGTGCGGCGCGGGTGCGAGCGGGTCATCGGCGCCCGTCTTGCCGATGCCGAGTTCTTCTTCCAGCACGACACCAAGGTGGCCCTGGTGGAACGCCTCCCGCAACTGGAGCGGGTAGTGTTCATGGAGAACTTGGGCAGCCTCTACCAGAAGACCCGCCGGGTGCAGCAGCTTAGCCGGGTGCTTTCCGCCATGACCGGCCTGCGTGGCAGGATACCCCAGGCCATCGAGCGGGCCGCCCTCCTGTGCAAGGCCGATCTGGTCACGTCCATGGTGAGGGAGCTGCCGGAACTCCAGGGTACCATGGGCCGGGAGTATGCCCTACGGTCCGGCGAAGACGCAGACGTGGCCGAGGCCATCTATGAGCATTACCTGCCCGGCCATGCCGAAGATGCCCTTCCCCGTCAGCTGCCCGGCGCCGTGGTGGGCTTGGCCGATCGCCTGGATACCCTGGCCGGCGGCTTCGCCCTGGGGCTCTCCCCCACCGGCTCCCAGGACCCGTACGGCTTGCGCAGGCAGGCCCTGGGGGTGGCGCTTTTATGCTGGCATTCCGATCTGAACCTGGACCTGGAGGAAGCCGTGGCCCGGGCGGTAGCATTGCAGCCTTTGGAGCCGGAAGATCCCGGGCAGGTGGTCCGTGCCGTGTTGGATTTTATCATGGGACGGGTGCGGACCTTGTTTGGAGAGTCCGGTATGCGTCTGGACGTGATTGAAGCCGTCCTGGCCGGCGGTGCCCGGGACGTGCGGGACGCCTGGCGCCGTTGCACGGCCTTGGCCGCGCTGGTGGATGAGCCGGAGTTCCAGGCGGTGATGGCGGGATTTCGCCGCGTTGCCAACCTGGCCAAAGGCACCTCCCATAAGACGCCGCAAGCCGGCGACCTGGTGGAGCCGGCAGAAAAGGCCCTGTACCAGGCTTTGTCAGAGAGTGCCCGCCAGTTCAAGGATCGCCTGGAGTGCCGGGACTACCAGGGATACCTGCGGCTGTTGGCCGGGCTCAAGCCCGCCATCGATGGATTCCTCGATGACGTGCTGGTGCTGACGGACGTCGGGGTATTGCGGGCCAACCGCTTGGCCCTGCTGGGCTGGGCCCTGGAGCTGTTCAACGGCGTGGCCGACTTGCGCCTCGTCCAGCCAGCGCCGGGCTGACCCGGATCGCCAGGCAGGAAACTTCCCGCGGTGGGAGTATATTCGGCTTTGATGGGAGCAGCACGCCGGGGGGAGGGGCGAATATCAGCCAGCGCATGGAAAAGCCCGTGGTCTTCATCATGTCGGATTCCATCGGCGAAACGGCAGAGCTGGTGGCCAGGGCCGCCGCGTCCCAGTTCAATGCCAGCGGCATCGAATTCAGGCGCATTTCCCATGTTCAGGACCAGGAGGCAGTCCGGCAGGCGGTAAAGCAGGCCCAGAGCGTGCGCTCAATCATCGTGTTCACCCTGGTGCTCCCGGAGCTGCGGGAGTATCTGTGCGAAGAAGCCCGGCGACAGGGTGTGACCGCCGTGGATATCATGGGGCCCATGATAGCGGCGCTCAGCGGCCTCACCTATGCCGAACCCAAGCTCAAGCCGGGTCTGGTACACCGCATGGATGACGAGTATTTCCGCCGCATCGATGCAGTGGAGTTCGCCGTCAAACACGACGACGGCAAGTCCCCCCGGGGCATGGCCCTGGCCGATATCGTGCTCATCGGGGTGTCTCGCACTTCGAAGACCCCCCTCAGCCTGTACCTGGCCCAGCGGTGCTACCGGGTGGCCAATCTCCCGCTGGTGCCGGAGATGCCTCTTCCCGAGGAACTCTGGCAGCTGCCACCGGGCAGAGTGGTGGGATTGACCATCCAGCCCGATTACCTCGTGCGCATCCGGCAGGAGAGGCTGAAGACCATGGGATTAGGTCCGGTGGCCGACTATGCCGACTACGACCGCATCCTGCGGGAACTCGAGTTTGCCCGCTCAGTCTTTGACAGGTTGCGTTGCCCGGTAGCGGACGTCACCGACCGGGCCATCGAGGAGACGGCCAGTCACATCCTCCAGATGACCACGGCCAGGAGGGACGCGGTCGATGGGTAAGTGGGTATATGAATTTGCCGAGGGAGACGCCTCCATGAAGGCTCTCTTGGGCGGGAAGGGGGCCAACCTGGCGGAAATGGCCCGCCTGGGCATGCCCGTGCCGCCCGGTTTTGTCATCACCACCCAGTGTTGCCTCGACTATTTCCGTGACGGTCGCAGGTTGGGGGAACCTCTGCGCCGGGAGGTCCTGGAGGCTCTGGCGCGGCTGGAGACGACCATGGGCCGGAAGATCGGCGACCACCGGGAACCCCTCCTGGTATCGGTACGTTCCGGCGCCGCCGTTTCGATGCCCGGGATGATGGACACCATCCTGAACCTCGGCCTCAACCAGCTCACCGCCCAGGGGCTGGCGGAGAGCACCGGCGACGCTCGCTTCGCCTATGACTGCTACCGCCGCTTCATCGCCATGTTCTCCGAGGTGGTGCTGGGGTTGCCCGCCGGTCCCTTCGCCGCCATCCTGGAGCAACGCAAGGCGGCCTCCGGCGCGGCCTCCGACGGCGAGCTGACCGCGCCAGTGCTGCGGGACATCGCCGACGCATATCTAGGCCTGGTGAAAGGTCGGGGTGGGAGAGACTTCCCCCAGGATCCGGTCGAACAGCTGCTCATGGCGGTGGAAGCCGTCTTTCGCTCCTGGTACAATGACCGGGCGGTGATCTACCGCCGCGTGCACCGCATTCCGGATGACCTGGGCACCGCCGTCACCGTCCAAGCCATGGTGTTTGGGAACCGGGGCCGCCATTCCGGCACCGGGGTCCTGTTCACCCGCCACCCTTCCACCGGGTCACCCGAGGTGCTCGGTGAGTATCTCGGCAATGCCCAGGGCGAGGACGTGGTGGCGGGCACTCGCACTCCCCACCCGGTAGCCCGGCTGGGCGATGAGTTGCCCCAAGTCTACCTACAGCTTATGGAATCGGCCCGCCGGCTGGAGACCCACTACCGGGATGCCCAGGACATCGAATTCACCATTGAGCGCGGCCAGCTCTTCTTCCTGCAGACCCGCAGTGCCAGCCGCACGGCCAGGGCGGCGGTGAAAATCGCCATCGATCTGGCAGAGGAGGGCATCATCACCCGGGCGGAGGCCATCGGCCGCGTCGAACCCGAGCACATCGAGGGCCTGCTCCACCGCGGTCTCATCCTGGAGGATAGTAGCCGGGTGATCGCCAGGGGCCTGCCCGCTTCGCCGGGGGCGGCCACCGGCCGCGTGGTCTTCCAGGCCGACGAGGCGGAGCGCCGTGGAGAGGCCGGTGAACGGGTGATCCTGGTGCGCCCGGAGACGGCACCCGACGACATGCACGGCATCGTCCAAGCTCAAGGGATCCTCACCAGCCGGGGGGGCATGACCTGCCATGCGGCCATTGTGGCCCGGGGTATGGGTAAGCCTGCCGTGGTGGGCTGTGAAGCGCTTACCATCGACTTGGCGGCGGGGCGAGCCTGGACCGAGGACGTCTCCATCAGCCAAGGCGAGCTCATCACCATCGACGGAGCATCCGGCCAGGTGATCCTGGGCGAGGTGGCCCTGGTGGAGCCTCGCTTGGACCGGGAGTTCGGTGAGCTGTTGGCCTGGTGCGACCAAGTGCGACGGCTCGGGGTGAGGGCCAATGCCGACACTCCCCAGGATGCCGCTCGCTCCCGGGAATTCGGGGCGGAAGGCATCGGGCTGTGCCGCACCGAGCACATGTTCATGACTCCAGAGGGCCTGCCCCTGATGCAGGAGATGATACTGGCGGAAGGCGAGGATGAACGCCGCCAAGCGCTGGAGCGGCTCCTGCCCATGCAGAGGGAGGACTTCAAGGGGATACTCAGGGCCATGGCCGGGTATCCCGTAACCATCCGGCTGCTGGATCCACCCCTTCATGAGTTTCTGCCCGACGTTGCCGGCCTGACTGCAGAGCTCGAGGCTATGGTCTCCCGGGGGGGCGACCCGGCCGGGATAGGCCGGCAACGGGATCTCCTGCGTAAGGCCCGGGGCCTGGCCGAGGTCAACCCCATGCTCGGCTTCCGGGGATGCCGGTTGGGCGTGGTGTACCCGGAAATCTATGCCATGCAGGCCCGGGCCATCTTCGAGGCCACGGCCGAACTGGTGAAGGAAGGGGTATCCGGCATCCGGCCGGAAGTCATGATCCCCCTGGTGGGCCTTGCCCGCGAGCTGGCCATCCTGGAGGAACTGGTGCGTCGCGTTGCCCGGGAAGTGATGGCGTCGAGCGGGGTGGAATTCCCGGTGGTGGTGGGCACCATGATCGAGGTGCCGCGGGGAGCGCTCACCGCCGGCGAGCTGGCACAGCACGCGGAGTTTTTTTCCTTCGGCACCAACGACCTGACCCAGTTGACTTACGGGTTCTCCCGGGACGATGCCGAGGCCAAATTTCTCCACCATTATCTCCGCCACAAAGTCCTGCCGGATAACCCTTTTGCCGTGTTGGACGAGGCCGGAGTCGGGCAGCTGGTGAAGATCGCCGTGGAGCTGGGGCGGAAAGCCAGGCCCGGCCTGAAGCTGGGCATCTGCGGCGAACACGGCGGTGAGCCCCGGTCCATAGGGTTTTTCCACCGGGCCGGGCTCGACTACGTGTCGTGTTCGCCGTACCGGGTGCCCGTGGCGCGACTGGCCGCCGCCCGTGCCCAGTTGGACGAGCAGGGCGGGAAAAGCCGCGAGCGGAGAGGCCGGAGACCTGCCCGGACCACAGGCCGGCCGGTGAACTGACACCAGCTGACACCCGGACAGACGGGGGGCGAGGGCCGTGATCCGCGAGAGGCTGGAAAGCTTGGAGAGGCAGCGCCTGGCCGGCCATGCCGCCTTTAGCCAGGCCAGCCGTGGCCGCAGGCGGCCGGAGCCTCCATGCCCGGTGCGCACCGCCTTCCAGCGGGATCGGGACCGCATCATCCATTCTAAAGCCTTCCGGAGACTCAAGTACAAGACCCAGGTGTTTTTGTTCCCCGAAGGCGACCACTTCCGAACCCGCCTTACCCACACCCTGGAGGTCGCCCAGGTGGCCCGCACCATTGCCCGGGCCTTGGATTTGAACGAAGACCTTACCGAGGCCATCGCCTTGGGGCACGATCTGGGGCACACTCCCTTCGGGCATGCGGGCGAGCGCGTGCTGAACTCCCTGGTGCCGGGAGGTTTCCGCCATAACGAACAGAGCCTGCGGGTGGTGGACGAACTAGAACGCGACGGCGGGCTCAATCTCACTGCCGAGGTGCGGGACGGCATCCTGAACCACTGCGGTGACCTCACCGCCTCCACCTGGGAGGGCCGGGTAGTACACCTGGCCGATCGCACAGCCTACATCAACCACGACCTGGACGATGCTGTCCGCAGCCAGATCCTGGCAGAAGACGACCTGCCCCGGGATTGCCGGGCCGTCCTGGGGGTGACCCACTCCCAGCGCATAGCCACCATGGTGCTGGATATCATCGAGCACAGCCGTGACGCGCCGTGGCCCACCCTGGGGCAGGAAGTTGGGGAGGCCGCCCGGCGGCTGCGGGAGTTTCTGTTCGAGCGGGTGTATGTGGACTCGCCGGCCAAACGCGAGGAGAGCAAGGCCGAGCGGTTGTTGGAGCGCCTGTACCACCATTACCTGGAGGCTCCGGCGGGGCTCTTCGGAGGCAAGGGGTTGCCGGCGGGCACCGATCCCGTCCGGGCCGTCACCGACTACCTGGCCGGTATGACCGACCGGTATGCGGTATCCCAATACCTGGCGGCTTTTTTGCCGGGGAGCCGGAGTCCGTGAAGGTTGCCCGGCCCGGCGACTTCGCCCCGCAGGTGGCAAGGAAGCCAAGGCGGACCGGTAGCGCGGCCTCCGGCCGGGCAGGAACTCGCCCGCTGCCGACGAATGCTCACCCTACCGGGAAGCTGGCCCTTCCCACCTAACCCGGGCGGGCCACGGCTACGGCCTTCCGGCGCCCCGACCTTGTGGCGGAGCATCAGTCGACCCCGAAGGAGGTGCAATGCCCGGTTTCCCGGTCTTACCGGTGAAGGCACTGGAGGCCCGCGTTTCCTCGAGCCGGAGGGGGCGGCGGGCCCGGAGGCCAGAAGCGAGCTCCGGCGAGCGTGCCTCTCCGCCGGTGGGAGCCATCCCGCAGACCCGGTGTTCCCGAGCCGGGGAAACCAGGGCGGACCATGGCCATCACCATTGATTTCCACCGCTTCTACCTGCACGAAGAGATCAAGGCATTCCTAGAGGCATGTGTCTCCAGCCATCCCCAGCTGGCGGTCCTGGAGGTCATAGGCCGGAGCTACCAGGGAAGAGACATCTATGCCCTGGAGGTCACCAACCGGGCGACCGGTCCGGCCCAAGAGAAGCCCGCCCTCTACATCGATGCCAACATCCACGCAGGCGAGGTAACCGGCTCCCAGGTGTGCCTGCACACCATCGCCCATCTGCTCAATGGGTACGGCAGTGACCCCGAGGTCACCTACCTCCTGGACACCCGTGCCTTCTACATCCTGCCGCGGGTCAATCCGGATGGAGCGGAGCTGTATCTCACCACCCCCTTCATGCTGCGGTCCAGCGTGCGCCCTTACCCGGACGAGGAGACCAAGGACGGCCTGCACC
The DNA here is from genome assembly GCA_003449495.1 of Clostridiales bacterium UBA8153. Classification (GTDB taxonomy): domain Bacteria; phylum Bacillota; class Sulfobacillia; order UBA8153; family UBA8153; genus UBA8153. The sequence continues at coordinate 3,145 of DMHJ01000020.1, read as the reverse complement.
TGGAGGATGTGAACGGAGACGGGATGATCCTGCAGATGCGGTTGGCCGACGAGACCGGTGAGTGGAAGGTATCCAGCGAGGACCCGCGTCTTATGGTGAGACGCCGGCCCGATGACTACCACGGCACTTTCTACCGGATCTACCCGGAAGGCCGGATCTATGGACCGGCGGAAGTCCCTCTGCGGGTGGTACCGCCCAAGTGGGGCCTGGACATCAACAGGAACTTCCCGGCTAACTGGCGGCTGGAGCAGGGCGGGGCCGGTCCCTATCCCTTGAGCGAGCCCGAGACCCGGGCCCTGGCCGAGTTCATACTGAAGCACGAGAATATCGCGGGCATCCAGGCCTACCACACCACCGGTGGCGTGATCTTCCGGGCCTTCTGCACCCAGCCCGATGATAAGATGGACCGCCACGACCTGGCCGCGTTCAAGACCATCGGGCGGCGGGGCGAGGACATCCTGGGCTACGAGTGCATCCCTGCCTCCCACGGCGGCATGGGGCACACCCGGGCGGGCATCTTCATCGACTGGGTGTACGAACACCGGGGCCTAATCGGCTACACCACCGAGCTCTGGGATATGGCCGGCCGCGCCGGGCTGGACAAGAAAAAACCGGAGGATCAGAAGACTCCCAAGGATATCGAGGAGGACCAGTTGAAGCTGCTCCGCTGGCAGGATGAGCATCTTGCGGGCAAGGGCTTTGTGGCCTGGACCCCCTTCCAGCATCCGGACTTGGGGCCGGTGGACATCGGCGGCTGGGTGCCCAAGACGGTGAGGCAGAACGCTCCGCCCGGCAAGTTCCTCGAGGAGGAGTGCGTCAAAAACTGTAGCTTCACCCTCAAGCAGGCCGCCGCCATGCCCCTGGTCAAGTTCGGGCCGGTGCAGGTCGACCGGGTGGCCGAGGGAGTGTACAAGCTGACGGCAGTGGTGAAGAACGCCGGCTACCTGCCTACCAGCGTGACCAAGCAGGCGGTGAAGGCCAAGGCGGTCAAGCCCATGATCGCCGAGCTGGAACTGCCGCCGGATGCCCAGGTGGTGGTGGGCAAGAAGCGCGACGAGCTGGAGCACCTGGACGGCTGGGTCCTCCCGGGCAACTACCTGGGCGGCGGACCGGTGCGAGAAAAACAGCTGGAATGGACGCTGCGGGCACCTGCCGGCACCCACATTGGCCTGGCGGTCAAGGCCGGCCGGGCGGGTACGGTCAGGGCAGGCGTACACTTGACATAAGATTCCACGCTGCCGGGGCCGGGGGCATGGGTGTACAGAGCCTTCCGGCCCCGGTCGCCGTTTGGCGAGGTGAGCCGATCGGGGTCGGGCTTTAACCGGCTACGGCCTGGAAACCGGCCGCCCGGGGCGGTGCGGTCCCTCTGGTCAAACGAAGTCAAGGGGTTCATTCTAGCCCGGTTCGGCCGGGACTGCCTTTTCCGCCGCGGTGGCCGGGTAGCCGGGTAGCCCTGGGATGAGGAAGCCGGTGGTTCCCACCACGGCACAGACCAGGCCCGCCCCGCCCATGACCAGGCGGGCGCCTAATAGATCGGCTAGGGGGCCGGCCATGGCCAATCCCACCGGATACAGCCCGCTGCCCACGGCATACCGGGCCGCGAACACCCGGCCCCTTAGTTCATCCGGTATTTCCCGCTGCCAGAGGGCCTGTACCGCGATGTTGGCCATGGTGGAGGTGGAGCCCAAGCCGATGGCGCCGGCCAGCAGGAAGACCGGGTGGGGGCCGAAACCCACCAGCGCTGCCGATAGGCCGATGCCGATGATGGTGGTGATGAGGACGAACCCGGTGCGCTTGGCCAAGCCGGGATAGGCCGCAAGCAGTGAGGAAGCGCCGAGGATTCCCACGGAGTTGAAACTGCCGAAAAGGCCCAGGAGGGCGGGGCCCGCGTGCAGGACGTGGAGGATGAGGATGGGTAGCACCACGCCGAGGGGAGCCAGGGCGAGGTTCACCACAGAGATGAACACGAGGGTGGGCATGAGCAGGCGGTGGGAGTAAAGATACCGGAATCCGGTGCCCGCCTCGCCCAGGAAGGAACGGCGGGCGGTAGCCTCTGCGGCTTGGCGAGGAATCCGCACCGGCACCAGCGACAGGGCCGCGATGAAGAAGGCGACGGCCTTGACCATGATGGAAGCTCCTACCCCGGCCAGGGCCAAGATTATCCCGCTGATGGCCGGGGTGATCACGCCCACGGCGCTACTGGCGGTTTCCATGAGGGAATTGGCCCGCACCAGCTCTTCCTTCCCCACCAAGGCCGGGATGGAGGCATCGAAGGCCGGTACGTGCAAGGTGGCCGCGACCCCGATGAGCAGCGAGCACGCGACGATGAGCTGGAGGGAGAAGACGCCCTGCCAGAAGAGGGCGGCCATCGCTACGGAGATGAGCGCGTTCATGCCATTGGCGGCCATCATGAGCAACCTGCGGTCGCTGCGGTCGATGTACACGCCCACGAAAGGTCCCAAGACAATGCGAGGCAGGGCCGTGGCCACCGCCACCGCAGACATGGCGGCGCCGCTGCCGGTGACTTGCACCACCCACCACATCAGCGCCAGGGCGAACAGGGCATCTCCGAATACCGCCACCGATTGGCCCGCCCACACCAGGACGAAATCGCGGTTCTTCAGTAAAGGCCGGGCATCCTGATTCATGCCGCTGTCCTCCAGGTCAATCTAGTGCCAGTTTATACATGAATTGCCAGGTGGTCAAGGGGCACTGTCCCGCTCTTCCCGGACTTCTGAAGTGGGCATGGCGGGCCGGCGTGTCACCCGCAGCCGGGCAGGGGGAGAGGCCACGCGCCCGGCAGACCCCCAGTCCTGCGGTTGCCCGGGCTTTCCGCTACCCATCCCGGTCGCAGGCCCGCCCGGCACCGGCCGGCAGATCGCGCACGGCTCCGGCGGTAGACGGTTGGCCCGCGACGGCTGGAACCCCGGGGTGCCCGCACCCGTCTTGACCTTCCTCAAAGAGCTCAGGCGTTCTTGCAGCTGCGGGGGAGACTCGCCGGCAGCAGTATGGCCCGGGCCGGTGCGCCGTCGCCGTCGCGTAACTTGAGCGGGAGGCAGACGAAAAAGTAGTCTCCCGGTGCGACCCCGGCGAGGCGCAGCCCCTCGACTATGGGTATGCCCGCCTCCAGCAGGCGTAGGTGGGC
>DMHJ01000170.1:1243-2957 GCA_003449495.1 Clostridiales bacterium UBA8153 | reverse complement strand
CAGCGATGGTGGCAGCCACTATCGCTGGCCAGGCTGGATTGACCGGATGGAAGCCGCCGGGCTCACCCGCTCACTGTCCAAGCAAGGTGGTGCCCCGCTAACGCTGCGTGCGAAGGCTGCTTCGGGCAGCTGAAGCATGCACTGCTCTACGGGAGATGGCGGTCCGGGGTTGGCGTCGAGGAGTTCATGGACAGGCTCGCTGGCTACCTGCACTGGCACCATGAGCAGCGCATCAAGCTATCGCTAGGCGGAAGGAGCCCAATGGAGTACAGGCAGAGATTAGGCTATGCGTGAAGAGGTCCGAGAAAACGTCCGCAGCCCCCCAACCCGCGGTTTTGTGTTGACAAACACATCGGATAAGATCCCTGTCGAGTGAACGCTGCCGCTGCCCACGCTGGAAGGAGCTTGGCGGCACAGCCCAGAATTGGTGAGGTCAAAGAACACAAAGCAGGGATGGTATTGTTGAGACGGCCGGTATGGGTATGGTATTTGGTGGTTACCACCGTGTTTACGGTGGGCCTGGCCCCGTTACCGGATCTGCACGGTCACTGGGCCTATGAAGCCGTTTCGGTGTTATACCACCGGCAGTTGGTCCACGGCTACCCCGACGGTACGTTCCGGCCCGATGCCTTCTTGGGCCGGGCCGAGCTGGCCAAGCTACTGGTGACGCTGCTGGGCCGGGAGGAGGCGGCCCTGGCGGCCAGGGGTGGGACTTCCCGCTACCCGGATGTCGCCCGGCACTGGGCGAAAGGGTATGTTGAAACTGCCAGTGACTTTGGGCTGTTTATCGGCTTTGCCGATGGTACTTTCCGGCCCCAAGCTTTTGTCACCCGGGCCGAATTCGCCGTAGTCCTGTCCCGCCTTTTCCCGGGTGATGCTCCGCTGCAGCCGGCCTTTGTCGATGCGCACCTGATTCCGGGTTGGGCCAGAGCAGGCGTGCTCCGCGCCACCTACATCGGCCTGTTTGCCGGCTACGAGGATGGAACCTTCCGCGCGCTGCGACAGGTGACCCGGGCCGAAGCCGCCGCCGTGATCCGCCGCGTCCTCTGGCAAAGGTCCGGGGACTTCGATCTGGTGGGAACCGTGGAAGTATGGGCAGGAGGCAATCTAACGCTGCGCACCGGCAGCGGCCGGGTAAGCGTGGTGGCCACAGGTGCCCAGGTGTTCCGGAACGGAATGGCCGCAGTGTCCGTCCAACCCTTTGACCAGGTCGGTGTCATTCTCGATGGTCTCGGCCGCGCCGTGCTCATCAGCGCCCTGTACCGCAGCGACAGTGGCACCCTGGCCGAGCTGGGTGCAGATCAGGTGGCGTTTCGCCGCCGGGATGGTGTGCTTGTAAGCTCCGGTGTTTCTACCGATGCCGTGTTCCTTCGCAATGGGAGGCGGGCTGCCTTCGGGGAGCTGAAGGTGGGGGACAGCGTCTACGTAGTGTACGATGTGGCCAGCGGTCTTATCCGAGCCATCCATGGCGTATACGTATTCGGCGAAGGGCTGATCCTGGCTCACTTTGTGGACCAAAACGTGCTCATGATCGCCATTGACCGGGTCACGGCCATGTACGGTCTGGCCGATGGGGCAGTGATCGTGGGCAAAGGAGGCCGCCTGGAGAGAAGCGAGCTGCAGGCGGGAATGACCGTACGCCTGGTGGCCTCGGGCGGCTTCATCAGCTACCTTGAGGTTCGTGAGGGTGGTGGGGGCCCGTGAGGCGATGGTT
>DMHJ01000170.1:0-837 GCA_003449495.1 Clostridiales bacterium UBA8153 | reverse complement strand
GTGGGAAGACTGTGGTTCGACGAGTTGGGTGTGCCGGCCCTGCGGGCACAGCAGGGGGCCACGGGCGAAGGCGTGATCATCGCCGTAGTGGATACCGGCATCGATCCCGGCATTAGCGCCCTGCACGGTGCCGACCGGGCCAAGATCGTGGATTGGGTCGACCTTACCGATGAGGGACGGGTGGACACCGGGTTGCGGGTACGGGGTGCGGGCGACTCGATTACCGTGGCCGGAAGGGCCGTACGTTTGGGCCCTACGCGCTCCGTGAGCGGCGAATACGCCGTCGGCTGGTGGCGAGAAACCTGGGATATGGATGGCAACGGCAGAGACCGCGATGTGTTCTTGGTGGTGGTCATCGATTCGACCCGGTCCGGTGTGTACGACCGGGTGGTCATTGATACCGATCGGGACTTCGATCTGAGAAACAACCCGGCCGTGTGGGCGTACCGGCACCTGCGGGAGTATGTCACCTTAGGCGATGGTGCCCGGCCTCCCCGGCCCGGTGTGAGTTTGGTGGTCTGTCACATCTCTGCCGATGGTTCCCACATCAAGCTGGGGTTTGATGGCCACGGGCACGGGACCCAGATGGCCGCCATTGCCGCCGCCCAAGGCGGCATTCCCGGGGTGGCGCCCGCAGCGCGCCTGCTGGCCATCAAGGCCCTGACTTCCGACGGCACCGGTTCCTGGGCGGATGTGGTCGTTGGGGTGGAACACGCCATTCTCCGCGGCGCCCACGTGGTTTTGGTGAGCGCGACGGAAGTAGGGCAGGGCGGGCCAGATGAGGAACAGTCCCGCCGCCTCCAGGACCTGGCGGAGCGCCACGGAGCCGTACTGGTG
>DMHJ01000116.1 GCA_003449495.1 Clostridiales bacterium UBA8153 | reverse complement strand
CGTGGCTAAGGAGATGGATGAGCCCGAGCTTTACGGCCACCCGGAGCCGGAAATCCTCCTGTTGGGCTGGGGATCGACCTACGGCATCCTGCGGGAGACCATGGATATCCTCCAAAGCGAACACCCGCGGTCGGCCCTCTTACATTTCTCCGACCTGTGGCCGTTACCGGTGGCCCGGATAACGCAGCTTCTGCCCCAGGCCCGCCTGAGTTTCTGCGTGGAGAACAACGCCACCGGTCAGTTCGCCGGTCTGCTGCGGCGGGAGACCGGCCTGACCGTGGACCACCACATCCGGAAATTCGATGGGCGTCCGTTCGACAGCCGGCAAGTAGCCCGGGAGGTGCTAGCACATGTATCAGGCCGGTGATTATCTACTGGGAGAGACCGCGTGGTGTCCCGGTTGCGGTAACTTCCCCATCCGCCAAGCGCTGGCGGAAGCCTTAGCCGGGCTGGGCCTGGAGCCGCACCAGGTGCTCATCTGCTCGGGCATCGGGCAAGCCGCCAAGCTGCCCCACTACCTCCGGGTCAACGGTTTCAACGGCCTGCACGGGCGGGCCCTGCCGGTGGCCACCGGCGCCCGCATCGCCAACCGGGAGCTGACGGTAGTGGTAGCTTCGGGCGACGGGGACAGCTATGGGGAAGGCGGCAATCATTTCATCCACACCATCCGGCGCAACGTGCAGCTGGCGCACTTCGTCCACAATAACCAAGTCTACGGTCTGACCAAGGGACAGGCCAGCCCCACCTCTGAGGTGGGTATGCGCACCAGCGTGCAGACGGGCGGGGTGATCTCCTCCCCGCTCAACCCCTTGGCCATGGCCCTGGTGCTAGGCGCCGGCTTCGTCGCCCGCGGTTTTGCCGGAGAGAAGAATCAGCTCAGGGAAATCATGAAGGCTGCCATACTCTTTCCCGGCTACGCACTGGTAGACATTTTGCAGCCCTGCCCGGTGTTCAACAAGCTCAACACCTACGCCTGGTACCGGCAGCGCACCTACCTGGTGGAAGGACACGATCCTACCGATTGGTCCGCCGCCCTGGCTCTTTCCCGGCAATGGGGCGAGCGCATCCCGTTGGGCATCTTCTACCAGGTGCCACGCCCCTCCTTTGAGGCCCAGCTTCCCGCCCTGCAGGGCGAACCCTTGGCGCTGCGTGCCTTCGACCCCACGGCGGTGGCCCGGGTCCAGGATGAGTTCAGGTAGGCTACCCGAAGCGAAGCGGTGAGTGGGCCGGCAGGTGCCGGGGTGCGCCGGTGCCGTCACGAGGCTGCTTGCCGCCTGACGGCGGGCGGGGGAAGCGCGAACCGCCCGGTGGGGCAACGGGCGCCCACACCCCGGGCGGCAGGACCTGCCATCACTTGCGGAAGACCGCGCCGGCACTCAGCAGCATCCACCGGTGGCACTGGCCGGCGGGGTCCGGTACTCGCTCTCAGAAGACGTGCCGCACTTTGGACCGTGATGGACCTTGACCTCCATCCCCTCGGCCCGGGTGGTGGCGGGCCGGACGCCGCGGTCCCTCGCCGCCAGCTTGGCCCGGTAGTCAGGACACCTCAGCGCCGCCAGGTGGACGGCGGCCATCGCCAGCGAAATCAGGAGCATGACGGCAGCCACCAGCCAGCCACGGGCACCGGGTTCCGCGACCGTGCCGCCGTGGGCCAGGGCATTGGCCATGGGCCAAACCGCGGCCACCCGGCCACCGGTAAGCACCTTTAGTGCCTCCTTCCCCTCCACGCGCCCGCGGCCTGCCTGGTGCCAAGCCGCCTGCTCCCGGCACCCCGGCCCGGCCGGGGACGCTCCCACCGGAACCCGGCGGAAAGCGTCCCCGGCACCCCAGGGGTAAGGTCTAGAAGGCGTTGACCACTTCGTCTACCAGCGACCCCACATAGGCCACGGCGTCCCGGATGGTCCCGGGATTGGTCATATCCACTCCCGCCAGCTCGGCCAGCTGCAGCGGCTTCATGGTGCCGCCCGCCTTGAGCACCTGCAGCCAGCGGTCGACTACCGGCTGCCCCTCTTTGACGATGGCCCGGGCCACTGCCGTGCCCACGGTCAGGCCGGCCGAGTAGCTGTAGGGGTAGAGGCCCGAGTAGTAATGGGGTTGGCGCATCCAGGTCAGGCGGGCACCTTCGTCGATTTCTACCTCACCGCCCCAGAACTCCTCCAGGATCTGGCCCTGCACCTGGTTGAGCAGGGCAGCGGTGACGGGCTGTCCCTTCTCGGCCACGGCGTAGATGCGTCGTTGCAGCTCGCCTTCGATGAGGTGGCGCACGAAGTTATGGTGGTAGGTCATCAAAAGCTGCATGATCAACCAGCGGCGCATGCGCTGCTCGGTGCTTTTGGCCAGGATGTAGTCGGCCACCAGGAGTTCGTTGATGGTGGAAGGCGCCTCCACGAAGAACATGGAGCTACGGGTGTTGGAGAGGCGCTGGTAGCGCTGGGCCAGCACCCCGTGGCCGGCGTGGCCCAGCTCGTGGGCCAGGGTGAGCACATTGCGCATGCTGTCGGTCCAGGTGATGAGGATGTACGGGTGAACACCGTATACCGAGTTGCAGAAGGCGCCGGTGGACTTGCCCACATTATCGGCCAGGTCGATCCAGCGGTTCTTGAGGCCTGCGTCCATGATCTGCAGGTACTCGGGTCCGAGCACGGCCAGACCGTCCAGGAGCATGGTCGTGGCCTTCTCATAGGTGGTGGCCGGGCTGAACTCCGGATCCAGGGGGGCCTCGATATCGCAATATAGAAGTTTATCCATGCCCAGGACCTGCTTGCGCAGGCGGGCGTAGCGCCGCATGTGGGGGGCCAGCTCTTTCAGGATGATGTCGTGCAGGCTGTGGTACACCTCCACCGGAATCTCCTGGCGGTGCACCAGCATGTGCACGGTGGAAGGGTAGCGGCGCAGCCTGGACAGGACCACGTTCTTCTTGACTTCGGTACCCCAGGTGGTGGCATAGGTGTGCTGGTAGCCTTTGAGCCCCTCGGTGAAGGAGGCGTAAGCGTTGCGGCGCAGGGTAAGGTCCGAGGAGCGCTCGTAGCGGCCTTCGTAGCCGGCAAAGGACATGGGCCACTGCTGCCCGCTGCCGTCCGCCACGGGCTTGAAGGTCATGTCCGCGCTCTTGGACCGCTGGTACACCGTGGAGGGCAGCCCCAGGACCTCGCCCAGGGCGGCCAGGGCCATCTCGGTTTCCGGATGCAGGACATGGGGCTTCTGCTCCAACAGGTGCTCGATGGTGCGACGGAATGCGCCCAGGCCCGGCTCCTCGGCCAGGTAGCGCTGGAGCGTCCCGTCGGGTAGCCCCAGGGCCTCGGTCTGGATGAAGGAGGTTTCGGCCTGGAGCCGGGCCCCCAGGGCCGCCACCCGTCCGGAGGAGGCTTGGTGTGCGGGAGAGGTGCCGTCGGTGGAAAACTGCAGCGAGGCATAGGAAAATACCCGGATCACGCGCTGGGAAAGGGCCTCCTGGGCCTCCAGGCATTCCAGGAAGACCCGGGCGCCCTCTCCGAACCTGCCCTTATACCGGGTGACGGAAGGCAGCGCCTCCGCCACGGCCTTGAGCTCCTGCTCCCATTCGGCAGGAGTGGCAAAGATGTCCTCCAGCTTCCAGGTAAGTTCAACCGGAACTTCGGAACGGGTCAGGCGTCTCTCCACTGATTCAGCCTCCCATCGCAGGACTAACTAAGGATGTGGAATAACTTCTACCCCCGAAGGATCAATTCCTGCCGCTGACCGCAGAGACCCCGGACCCCGGTGCCCTTTCTGTCCGGCATGGCCCCTTCCCCGTTACTGCGACGCAACGGTAGCCGCGGTGACCCCTAACAGCCTCGTCACCTCATCGAATACCCGCCCTGCCGTCCATTCCTGCTGCCGGGCCTGGAGAAGACACCTGGAATGGTGCAGCTTCAGCCCGGCCCGCACCCCGCTCCGGCAGTAGCCCTCCCGAAGGGCCAAAAGCTCGGCGTGCCGGTCCGGCGGGCAGCGTTCCATGATATGGGCCGTATACATCGCCATCTGCACCGCCTCCAGGTCCGGGAAGGGGCCGGCCACATCGAAGGGCCGGGAGCTGAAGTAGCCGGGCATGGATGCCGGGTTGACGCTACCCGCCAGCCCGTCGCGGGCGGCATAGCGCAGGGAGCGGAGGCCGGACAGGCAGAAAGCGCCAAAGCACAGGGGGCAAGGCTCCATGGTGGTGTATAGGGTGTATGAGGAGAGGCGGTCATCACCTGTGCCGACCTGCAGCAGGGCATTGAGCTCGGCGTGGGCCAGGCCGGTACCCGCCACCTGCCCGGGCGGCGCGGCCGCTTCATACACCCGGTTGCGGCCCCGGGTTACGATCTCGGCGGTGGAAGAAACCACCACGGCTCCCACCGGCGTGGACCCGTTACAGTAAGCCAGCCAAGCCTCTTCGAAACAAGCTCGCCACGGGGTCGGTACATCTTTCCACACCGGCTACCTCTCCTAGCTTTTGCTCCGGACCCGGCGCTACCGGCGTCCCGCCACGCCCTTCGTTCTCCGCAGCGCTTCCCTGATTTTCCCCCGGACGGGAGAGCTGCCTCCCGGGCCGGCACTGCTGCCCCGGGGAAGCTCTGCCCGCGCTCCTGCCTGGCGGGGGCGGCCGCCGGCGGCCGTGGTAACCGGCGGTGGCCCAACGGGCAGCCCCGAACTACCCTTACGTAATGCTCGCTTCCGTCTCCGCCAACACGCCCAGGGCTTCCAGGGCCCGCGGCGCCCCAGCGCCGGGAATACACAGGAGAATGGCATCGACCAGCTGGTCCCGGGTGAGACCGGCCCGGCGGGCCAGGGCGAGATGCCCGGCCAAGGCACCGGCGTTGCCTGCGGCGACGGCCACTGCCAGCCGCACCAGTTCCCGCTGGGCCGCATCCAGGTGGAGACTGCCGGTCAAGGTCGTCACCAGCCGTCCTAAATCTTCCCTGACCTGCGGTCTCTCCCGGCTCAACAGCCCTAACAGATCCCGGGATAGCGCCACCTTACCCCCCGCCCTTCCTCTGTCCCCGCATGCTATC
>DMHJ01000205.1 GCA_003449495.1 Clostridiales bacterium UBA8153 | reverse complement strand
CGGGTTGAGTGTCCTGGCCACTTCCAACATGCCGGGACTTATGTCCACGCCGGTGACTTCAAAGCAAGTCTTGAACGTATAGTCCAGGATGCCCGCGCCGCAGGCCAGGTGCAGCATGGTTTTCACCGGCAGCCGGGCGTTCTCCCGGATCACCCGGCAGTATGCTCCGGCTTCCTCCCGGCAGTCCTCGGGTGGTGAAACCACCGGCTCGGTCCAGGCTAACTCATTGTAGCTTCTCCAGTAACCATTCGTCATGCCGTCATCTCCTCGCCCGGGCGGTCGCGCTCCAACCTCGGCCGGCTGAAGGTCGCGCAGGGTGCCCGCTTCGCTACGACCGGCCTGGCGGTCCGGGTTCGGACCGCACCGGGCCCTGACGGGCGTTTCGCCGGAGAAGGCCGGGCGTATCTGATCGGCCCGTCCCGGTAAGAACCAGCAGCCAGCTTCTTCTGCCCCCTGGAATTCCTCCTCCCCGCAGTGTAGGGGTGCTGGCGGTGCCCCACCTCCGCCGTCGCCCGGGTGCAACTCAAGACCCAACCGGGGTGAGATCGAGGCGGTGGCCGCTCGATCGGCCCGCGCTGGTCGAGCCTGCGCAATAGGGAACGACAGGCCATAGCCTGCGGCCAGCCGTTGGCGGCCTGCCCATCCCAGGGGCGGCACAGCTCCAGGGAGAGCCGGCTGCGGCCCCCATCCCGGTGGCGGGCGAGCCACTGCCGGATGCGGTCGATCTCCGCCGGGGTGACCAGGCGTCCTTAGCTCGCAGTTCCGCGTTTATGCTGCAACGGTATCACTCAGAGCGCGACGAGTCCAGTCCCCCATTGGGCCGCATCACGGTGAGATGGGCCGGACCTTCCTTCACGTCTCGCGGCCAGATCGGCGGCAGCCCGAACAGTTGCCGGCCGGGCTGGTCCCGAGCGGGACAGACACCGGGCGGGGGAACCCGGCATCCTGGGGAGCGGGTGAGCCGGTCGAACCCAAGCTAGCGGTCACGCCTCCCAGTCGCCGGGCGGCCTTAAGTCGTAGGCCGCCCCGGCCCATTCTTCCGGGCCAAGCCGGCGTATTTCAACACTTCCACAGTGAAAAGCACGGTCAAGCCCGCTGCCAGCGGCCACAGCCAATCGGCGGGTCTGAGGGGTACGACGCTGAACACCGGCTGCAGTGCGGGGAGGTAGATGATGGGCATCAGCAGGGCTAATGACCCGGCAAAAGACAAAAGTAGCCAGCGGTTGGCCCACGGCCCCAGCTTGAGCAAGGGGTAGACGGCGCTGCGGCAGTTGAAGGCGTTGAACAGGCGAGCCGCGATCATGGAAGTGAAGAACACGGTCACGGCATATTGCTCCCCCCGGGGGAGCGCAAGCACGAATATGCCGAGGGTGACCGCGGCAAGGAGCGGGCCTACGGTGAAAATGTACCGTAAGGACGTTCCATCAATGATGGGGGCCCGGGGAGGGCGAGGCGGCCGGTCCATGGTGCCCGGCTCGTGAGGTTCCAGCCCCAGGGAAATGGCGTTGGGGCCATCCATGATCAAGTTGATAAAGAGGATCTGCAGTGGTGTGATGGGCATGGGATACCCGGCCAGGATGGCGGCAAGGTAGGCCATGACCGCCCCGGCGTTGTCCGACAGAAGGTATGTGAGGAACCTCCTGATATTGGCGAAAATGGTGCGTCCTTCTTTGACCGCCGCCACCATGGAAACGAAGTTATCATCGGTCAGCACCATATCCGATACTTCTTTGCTTGCATCGGTGCCGGTGATACCCATGGCGATGCCGATGTCCGCTTGTTTCAGGGCGGGAGCATCGTTAACCCCGTCCCCGGTCATGGCCACGATGCGGTTTCTTTGCTGCAATGCCTGGACAATCCGGAGTTTATGGGTGGGTGACACCCGGGCATAGACCCCGATGGTCGCGCACTCGCTCACCAGAGCTGTTTGATCCATGGCGTCCAGCTCCGGGCCGGTGACGACCCGGCCTCCGGACAGGCCCAGCTGATCGGCGATGGCCGTAGCCGTACGGCGGTGGTCGCCGGTGATCATTACCACCTGGATGCCTGCCGCCCGGCAGCTGGCGATGGCTTCCTTGACCCCGCGGCGCGGAGGATCGATCATGCCCACCATACCTACGAACACCATGCCCTCCTCGGCGGAACCGGCGGAATTCCCCAGGGGCTTGTACGAGATGCCCAGCACCCGCATGGCTGCTTCGGCCATGGCGTCGGCCGTTTCCAGGATGGCCGTCCTCTCTGCGGGCTCCAGGGGGATGTCGGCACCCCGGCGGTGCATGAAAGCGGAACTTGCCAGGATCACCTCGACGGCGCCCTTGGAATAAGCCGTGAGTCCATCGGGAGTGCGGTGGATGGTGGTCATGCGCTTGCGCTCAGAGGAGAAGGGGATCTCGTCGGTGCGCGGTTGTCCGGTGGCCAGGTCCCTGGCGTCCATACCGCCTTTAGCCGCCAGCACCAGGAGGGCAATGTCGGTGGCATCGCCGGAGGCCGTCCAGCTGTCCCCGGTCCGGTGATACACGCCATCGTTGCACAGGGCACCGGCGGTCAGCAGCAGGCCGGTTTCCGGGGATACGGGCACGCGTTCACCGTTGAGCAGGAACCCACCCTCGGGTTCCAGACCAGCTCCTTCCACCTCAAGCCGGCCGGAGCTAATCCAGATCGACTTGACGGTCATGCGGTCTTCAGTCAAAGTGCCGGTCTTGTCCGTGCAGATTACCGAAGTGGACCCCAGCGTCTCCACGGCCTGCAATCTCCTGACCAGGGCGTGACGTTGGGCCAGGCGGTGAGCTCCCAGGGCCAGCGTCACCGTGATCACGGCGGGCAAGGCTTCGGGCACCATGGCCACGGCCAGGGCCGTCGACCAGGTGAACACCTCCACCAGCGGGTGTCCTCGCCACACTGCCAGCACACCCACAAAGCCGGCCAGGAAAAGCGCCACCAAACCAAGGGAACGGGCGGTGCCATCCACGCTGTGTTGCAAGGGGGTCTTATCCTGCTGGACGCTGCTGAGCATCCCGGCGATGCGGCCGAATTCGGTGTCCATCCCGGTTGAAGTCACCACGGCCCGGGCCCGCCCGTAGGTGACGATGGTCCCCATAAATACCATGTTCTTCTGGTCGCCGATGGGAAGGTCGTCATCTCCGGGAGGGAGGTCCTCTACCTTATCCACCGGCGCCGACTCACCGGTGAGCACCGCCTCTTCGATCCTCAGGTCGAAAGCTTGTACCAACCGGGCATCGGCCGGGACCTTGTTGCCCGCCACCAGCAGGATGAGGTCGCCCGGCACCAGTTCTTCCACCGGGACGTCATGCTCGGCTCCCTCCCTGACCACCCGGGCCTGCAGGGCCGCCAGCCGGTTAAGGGCGGCCAGGGCCTGTTCGGCGCGGTACTCCTGGGCGAAGCCCAGTACGCCGGCGATGACGACGATGACGATAATGGCCAGGCTCTCGGTGGTTTTGCCAATGGCTAACGAGATGACGGAGGCTACCACCAGTATGATGATGAGGAAGCTCTTGAACTGCTCCATAAGCAGGCGCCAAACCGGCGTCCGGGTTTCCTCTGCCAGGCGGTTGGGGCCGAACAGCTGCAAATGATGGGCGGCCTCGGCGTGGGTGAGGCCGGTTTCCGAAGTCCCCAGGTGCTGCATGGTCTCCTGGACCGGCCAACGGTAATAGGGTCGACTCTGCAAAGTCTATGGCCTGGTGCACCGGTGGGGCCGGCTGTCTCGCGCAGTCCGGTCGGCCTCCCCGGCACCAGATCTCCGCTCCCTTCTGGCTAGGTTGACCCGCCCGGGCAGGTCAAGATCCGGGAGGCCCGGTATCGAGCCCAATCCTGCGGGAGTGGGGATATGGCGCCGGCGCCCAGCCGGCGGATGTCCATTGCTGCCGTTCCTGACCGGCCCCGGCTGCACCCGGCAGGTGTAACCGGCGGTCACGCTTAGTCTTTACACCTGACCGCCTTCCATTCCGCCGGTCTCCCACCGGGTTTCCGGTTAAGACGCCTCCCGTTGGCCGGGAAAGCCGGGACGGCGGGAGGGCCCCCTAGACCACGCTGTGTCTGCGCTAGCTTCGTCCCACGTAGTCGGGCAAGAGTATGGGGGCTTTGGTCTGACCCAATCCCGCGGCGGCCACCTCCCGGTTGCATCGCGCTACATGCGCCAAGGAAAGCGCGCCCGGCTCTGCCGTCACGGCGTGTTGGGCGGCATGCCGCCCGGCCCGGCGGCCGAAGACCAGGATATCCAGGAGGCTGTTGCCCATGAGCCGGTTGCGGCCGTGAATGCCTCCGGCCGCCTCGCCCGCCACGTACAGGCCGGGAACTTGGATGGAGCGGCCGTGCTCGTCAATGTCGATGCCGCCGTTCTGGTAGTGGAGCGTGGGGTAGATCAGGATGGGCTCCTTGGTCATGTCGATGCCGAAGCGGTCATACTGGCGCCACATGGCCGGTAACTCCCGGCGGATGGTCCCTGCCCCTTGGATGAGCTCGATCATGGGACTGTCCAGCCATACCCCGGCCTGGCCGGTGGGGGTTACCGCGCCCCGGCCCCGCTCTGTGCACTCCCGGATGATGGCGGCGGAAACCGCATCCCGCGTCTCCAAGGGGAATACGAACTGCTCCCCTTCGACATTGACCAGCTGGGCCCCGATGCTCCGCACCTTCTCGGTGACCAGCTGCCCCAGCATCTGCTCGGGGTGGGCCACCCCGGTGGGGTGGAACTGGGTGGCGTCCATGGCCACCAGGCGGGCGCCCGCCCGGTAGGCCATGACCAGGCCGTCGGCGGTGGCCCCGTAATGGTTGGTGGTGGGAAACCCCGACACGTGCAGCCGGCCGAAACCGCCGGTGGCCAGGATGGTGGCCTGCGCCTGCACCACCATGGGCCGGCCGGTCTCGAAGTTCTGCAGCACCGCCCCGCCGCAGCGGCCCTTCTCGTCCAAGAGTAGCTCCAGCGCCGGGCAAAACTCGATGTAGGGTACCTTTTGGTTCAACAGCTCATCCCGCAGGGTGCGCATGATCTCGGCGCCGGTGTAGTCCCGGGCAAAATGCATGCGCTTGCGGGAAGTGCCGCCGCCGTGGATGGAGAGGAGGGTGCCGTCACGCTCCTTAGAGAACATGCAGCCCAAATCCTCCAGCCACTGCAGGCAGAGGGGGGCATCTTGCGTGAGGGCCTGCACCAATTCCGGCTTGTTGACGAAGCCGCCGCCCCCAAAAACGTCCAGGTAGTGGATGGCGGGTGAGTCGTTGGCCTTGCTGGCGGCCTGGATGCCCCCCTGGGCCATCACCGTGTTGGCATCCCCCAGCCGGAGCTTGGTGACCAAGAGCACCCGGGCACCCAGCTCCTGGGCGGTGAGGGCGGCGGCGGCGCCCGCCCCTCCCCCGCCGATGATGAGCACATCCACGTGGCAGCTGGGCGAGGGCAACGGCACTTCCGGGTCGACGGCACTGCTAGCCTCCAACAGGTCGACCAGCTCGTGGGGCATGCGGTCGCCGGCGTTGGGGCCCACTTGCACCGGGCGTTGGGTATCGGCGCGAAAGTCCGGATGGAAAGCCCGGAGCAGGGAGTCTTTTTCGGCCGGGGCCAAGCGCGGGTGCTTCTCCTGTAGCCGGTGTGACCGGTTGGCAGACACCTTGGCCATGGACTCGAGCATCGATGGCGTATACACCTACGTCGCCTCCTCAGACCTCGATGTCGCGGGCGTCGTACTTCTGTTTCAGTTGGGCCGGGGATAGCGCGGCCAGCTCCGACAGCTCGGCGTCGCAATGCCCCTCCTGGATCTCTCTAACCCGCGCGGTCAAGTGGCGGGCGGGCGGCGCCAGGTAGCGGGAATACAGGCGGCGGGCCAGGATGGCCACGTAGTACTGGACTTCCTCGGCCGGGCAACGGGAAGCGCAGAGCCCGCACATAATGCAGTCAAACGACCGGTCGGCCACCCCGGCGATATCCCCCCGCATAGCCCTGGCCATGATGTCCATGACGTCGAGTTCCTGGGGACACACTTTGGTGCAGCTGTTACAGCCCACGCAGCGGGGGAGCTCCGGGTAGAGGCGTACCAGGGTAGCCAGGTTGGGCTTGAGCTGTTCCAGCCGGTATTGCGCCCGGTTCGCCGGGAAGAAGGGGATCTGGGTGAGGTACATGCCGGGCTCCGCCACGGTCTGGCAGGCCAGACCGACCTTGAGCCGGTAGTCTCCCGCGGTCCGGTACACGGTCCCGCAGGCGCCGCAGAACCCGCCGCGGCAGCCGGCACCGCGCAGTAAGCGGTAGCCCGCATACTCCAAGGCCCGCATGATGGTCAGTCCCCTGGGCACCTGGTAGGCCTTGCCCATGATGTGTATGGTGATGACCTCAGGTTCAGATGGCGTCACTTTCCCGTCCCCCTCCGGCTCAATATTCCTGGGGCAACTCTTTGAGCTGCGCATAGGTGAAAACCGGGCCATCCACACACACATACTTGGAGCCGATGTTGCACCGGCCGCATTTGCCGATGCCGCACTGCATCTTCAGCTCCAGAGTAGTTACGATCTGGTGGTCGGAGAAACCCAGCTTCTTCAGGGAGGCCAGGGTATACTTGATCATGATAGGGGGACCGCAGGTGATGGCGGTGGTGCCTTCGGGAGAGGGCCCAAGCTTCTCCAAAAAGTGCGGCACCAAAGCTACGGCACCTTTCCAGTCGCCGTCCGCGGCATCCACGGTAAGGTGGACCCCCACATCCTCGGCCCGGGGCCAGTTCTCCATCAGCTCGCCCTGGAAACAGAGGTCTTGCGGCGAGCGGGCGCCGTAGATGATGTCGAACTTCCCGTAACGGCGGCGCTCGTCCAGGCAATGGTTGATCAAGGCCCGCAGCGGCGCCAAACCGATGCCGCCACCGATGAACAACAGGTTGCTGCCCGCCCAGTCTTCCACCGGGAAGTGGTTGCCGTACGGCCCGCGCACCCCGATCCGGTGACCGGGCTCGGCCTCATGCAGGGCGCCGGTTACCCGGCCGACCCTTTTCACGCTGAACTCCAACGGACCGCCGCGCCGGGCGGTGGACGAAATGGAAAGCATGGCCTCGCCCACGCCGAAAACCGACACCATGGCACACTGGCCGGGCCGGTAAGCGAAGGTCTGGCCGTGGTCGGGCTCTACCACAAAGGTCCTCACGTCGGGTGTCTCCACGACGATGTTCTTGATGGTGGCCACCTGGGGTACCAGCGGGTTCACGCGCGCTCCACCTCCCCCAGGTCTTTAAGAACTCCGGCCATGTGCAGGCACACCGGACAGTTGTCCACGCACCTGCCGCAGCCCACGCATGCCTGTTCCCCGTAGTTGGCCGGGTGATAGCTGAGCTTGTGCAGGAAGCGATTGCGTACGCGCTGTTTCTTCTGGGGACGCGCGTTGTGTCCCCCGGCCATGAGCAGAAAGTCCTTGAATTGGCAACAGTCCCAGCCCCGCAGGCGGCGCCCGCGGGTGCCCCGGGTGACATCGAACAAGGCGGTGCAGTAACAGGTGGGGCAAAGGTAGGTGCAGGTGCCGCAGCTACGGCAGCGCCGGGCTAAATGCTCCCAGTAGGGGTGCTCGAAGCCCTCCTCTGGCGTCAACCTGACGGTGTTCAAGTCGCCGGCCAAGGGTACCGGCAGCTCCTGGCAGGCTCGACGCGCCTGGTCGCCGGTGGCGTCATCCAAGAGCCCGGCTGCCTGTTCCAGGATCTGCTCGCCGGCCTCCGTCAGCGCCTCCACCAGGTATCCCTCCGGGCCCGGAAAAAACAACACATCGGATCCGCGCTCGCTCGCCGGGGAGAGCCCCATGGCCCGGCAGAAACAGGAGGGCGCCGCCTGCCGGCAGGCCACCGTCATAATGGTGGTGGCTTCCCGGCGCCGGCGAAACAGCTCGTCGACAAAAGGTCCCTCCATGAAGACCCGGGCGATGAGGTCCAGACCGGCGGCGTCGCACGGCCGCCCTCCGAAGATGACCTGAGGTGCGGGAGGCGAAGCTTCCCGCACCGTAACGTCGGTCTCCCCGCCCTCGAACTCCAGCACCGCTTCGGTCTGGGGGTAGACCAGGGTCTTGAGGGAGTTGACCGGGTTGACATACCCGCCGGCGATGTCCTCACCTGTCCAGGGGGACAGCCAGACCCGCCCATCGACGGCCACAGGAGCATACACCTGGGAGTGGCGGCCCAGCCTTTCCAGGAGGAGGGGCAGTTTCGCCGCGGCGATGAACTTCACGGCTGCGCCCCCCCCTCCCGCCAGCCCTCAGGGTCGTCCGGGCAGAACTGCCCCAGGGGCTCCTTTTCCTGGGGCCGGTGGGGATGGCAGACACCGAATAGGTCCCGGATATCCCGCATGAACTTGTCGTTGAGCAACATCAAGGGAATTTGCGCCGGGCAGGCTTGCTGGCACTCGCCACAGGCGATGCAGCGCCCGGCCACGTGGTAGGCCCGGGTAAAGTGATACATAAAGTTATTGTCCAAAGAAATGCCGCCGTCCAGCCACTCCGGGTGGTCCAGGGAGCAGGACACGCAGTGGCAGGCCGGGCAGGCCTGGCGGCAGGCATGGCAGCGCAGGCAACGGGAAAACTGGCGGGTCCAGAATGCGTACCGCCGGTCGGCGTCTTGCTGCTCCAGCCCGGCCACGTCCGGGAACTCCCGCTTACCGGGGGGCAGCGGCTCATCCAGCCAGTCGTCCGCCCAGCGGGGGCTGGGGTCGGCGCAGGATAGGCACCGGTCGTAGAGGCAGGATGCCCGGGGGAATTCCCGGGTACCCGAAGCGGTGGTCAAAAGCACCCGTTCTCCCTCCAGCTCGGCCGACAGCGGGGTGTCGCCTGCCTCCCGGTAGGCCTTATCCGGATCCACAGCCCCCCGGCAGGTGACGCCCACTACGTGCACCCGGTCCCGGCTCACCCGGCGGTCGGCCAACAGGCGCTCGATTCCCAGCCCGTCACAGCCCCGGGCCAATACGCCCACGGGCCCGGGGGAGCCGTCATCCAGGAGGTAGCGGGCCAACGTGGCTCCGCAAAACGGGTTGAGGAGGAGCTGGGCGGCACCGGCCGGGTCCTGGGCGAACCAGGGCAGGGGCCGCGACGGTTCGTACCCGGGCCCAAACCCGATGAAGGTCCTCACCTGCCCGGAGGCCAGCAGCTCTTCGGCCAGGCTGCGCAGCCTGGATTCGCGTTCGCTCATGTCGTCTCCCTCATCTTCCAGTTGGGTCCCAGCTGTTTGAGGTCGGCGGTCATTTCCTGGACCACCTGGGCGAAGCGCTTCCCCTCGGCGGCCGAGATCCACTCCACCCGGAAACGCTCCGGTTCCATCCCCAGGTACTCCAAGAAACGCTTGACCAGGGAGTAGCGCCGGCGAGTGAACAGGTTGCCGGTAGTGTAGTGGCAGTCGCCCGGGTGGCAGCCCGCCACCAGCACCCCGTCGGCGCCGCGCTGGAAGGCCCGCAGCACGAAAGCAGGATTCACCCGGCCCGAGCAGGGCACCCGGATCGGCCGTACCGTGGCCGGGTACTGGAGGCGGCTGGTGCCGGCCAAGTCAGCTCCGGCGTAGGTGCACCACTGGCAGGCAAAGCCCACGATCTTGGGTTCCCAGGTCAGAGACACAGCGCATTCACCTCCGCCAACAGCTGCTCGTCGGTGAACCCTCTGAGCTTCATGGCACCGTTGCGGCAGGCGGCGGCACACGCCCCGCAGCCCTGGCAGAGCCCGGCGTTGACGGTGGCGACCTGACGGTCTCGCAGGGCCTTTTCTTCAATGGCCTGGTACGGGCAGGTGGGCCGGCACCAGAAGCATCCCGAACAGTGGCTTTCGTTCACCGTTGCCACCAGGGGATCGGCTAACAGCTCTTCCCGGGAGAACAGCGCCAGGACTTTGGCAGCGGCACCGGAGGCCTGGGCCACCGACTCCGAAATGTCCTTGGGGGCGAGGGCGGACCCGGCCAGGAAGATGCCGCGGGTTAAAGTCTCCACCGGCCGGAGCTTGGGGTGGGCCTCATTGAAGAAGCCGTGCTCGTCGGTGCCCACTTTCAGCGCCTGGGCCAGGCCCGGCGCTCCGCCGGAAGGTACCGCCGCCGTAGCCAGGACCACCAGGTCGGCGAAAACTTCCACATTCTGGCCGGATAAAGTATCCACGCCCTTGACCACCAGCCGGCCGTCCTCCGGGTAGACCCGGGCCACCCGGCCCCGCAGGTACAGGGCACCGTCATTCTCCACCGCCCGCTGGACGAACTCCTCATAGCGCTTGCCACCGGCCCGGATGTCCATGTAGAAGATGTACGCTTGTCCATCCGGGACTTTGTGGCGGTACAACATGGCGTGCTTGGCCGTGTACATACAGCAGATCTTGGAGCAGTACGGCTTACCCTTGTCCGGGTCCCGGGACCCGGCGCACTGGATGAAGACCACTTCTTTGGGTACGGCCCCGTCGGAGGGGCGACGGATGACCCCGTCGGTCGGTCCGGAGGAGGAGTTCAAACGCTCGAAGGCCAGGCTGTCGATGACATCGGGGTACTTGCCGTAGCCATACTCCCCGAACTGGTCCGGTGCCACCACCTCATAACCGGTGGCCACCACGATGGCGCCTACCTGTTTTTCCTGCGTGGTCTCTGCCTGGTTGAAGTCCACGGCGTCTACCGGGCAGATGCGGGCGCACACTTGGCACTTGCCAGTTTGAAAGTACGTGCAGTGCTCCCGGTGGATCACCGGCCGGTTGGGCACCGCCTGCGGGAAGTTGACACCGATGGCCTTGCCCGGGCCCATCCCCCGTTGGAAGTCGCTAGGAGTCTTGCGCGGGCACTTCTCCTGGCACAGCATACAGCCGATGCACTTGTCCCAGTCCACATAGGCGGGCTTACGCGCGATGGTGGCGGTAAAGGCCCCTACGTACCCGGAGACTTCCCGCACTTCGCTGTAGGCCAGAAGTTCGATGAGGGGATGCCGGGCCACCTCTGCCGTCTTGGGCGTGAGGATGCAGGAGGCGCAGTCCAGGGTAGGAAAGGTCTCGGACAACTGGGCCATGCGCCCGCCCAGGTTGGGTTCGCGCTCCACCAAGACAACCGGGTATCCGGCATCGGCGATGTCCAGGGCCGCCTGCATACCGGCGATGCCGCCGCCGATGACCAGCACCCGGCGGTTTACCGGAAGGGTGAAAGCCTGTAGAGGTTCGTCGCGCCGCACCTTGGCCACCATGGCCGTTACCAGGGCCACGGCTTTGCCGGTGGCTTCCTCCCGGTTGGAGTGCACCCAGCTACACTGTTCCCGGATGTTGGCGATCTGCACCAGGTAAGGGTTGAGACCGGCGGCCTGCGCCGCCTCGCGAAACGTTGCCTGGTGCATGCTGGGGGAGCAGGTAGCGATCACCACCCGGTCCAGCCGTTTTTCCCAGATGGCTTCCTTGATCAGGTTCTGCCCCGGTTCCGAGCAGAAATACTTGTAGGTTTCGGCATGCACCACCCCGGGTAGCGACCGGGAGGCGGCGGCCACCCCCTCGACGTCCACGGTTTTCGCGATGTTGATGCCGCACCAGCACACGAATACGCCGGTCCTAGGCATCTCAATTCACCTCGCGAAGCAGGGATTTCTTCCGTAGCACCGGGCGCGGGTCGATGGCGTGGCCCGAAAAGGCGCCGTCCAATCCCAGGGAGAGAGCCAAGAGCTGGGTGAAGTACACCACCGGCAGGGACGGGCCCGCCTGCTCCAGGTTGTACGAGCAGGTGGGGCAGCTGGTGACCACCAGGTCAGCCTTGGCCAAGGAGGCCGAGCGCGCGACTGCGGCCGAGGCATCGAGGTTCCCCCGGTGCAAGGAGACAAAGGCCCCGCAGCACTCGGTCTTCAGGGGGAAGTCCACGGGCTCGGCGCCCAGGGCCCGCAGGCAGTCCTCGAGGATGGTGGGGGCTTCCGGGTCGTCAAAGGCCATTTCCTCGGCAGGCCGGAGCAGCAGGCACCCGTAGTACGGGGCCACGCGCAGTCCGGATAGCCGGGTAGTCACGCGATCCGCCAGGGCGGCGAATGTTACCTGCTGTTTTAGCAGCTCCAACAGGTGGTGGACCTTGCGCTGGCCGGCGTATTCCATATCCACGAAGGCACCCAGCTTCTCCCGTAGCTCGCCATTGGAGGCCACCAGGCGGTTGGTACGGCGGAGGACGTTGAGGCAGCCAGAACACATGGTAACCAGGTCCGCTCCGTCCCGGTCCGCGGCCGCCAAGGCCCGGTAGGGAGCCACCCAATTGATGACGGCGTCGGTGGCCAGGGAGAAAACGGCTCCACAGCACTGCCAGCTTTCCAGTTCTACCAAGTCCAAGCCCAGCTGCTGGGCGCTTTCCC
>DMHJ01000100.1 GCA_003449495.1 Clostridiales bacterium UBA8153 | reverse complement strand
TCCACTTTCCTCACCTGCAGCACTTCAGTGCGGCTGCACAGCGCCAGCTTGGTGCTGGTGGAGCCGGGGTTTACCACCAGCACCAAGCGGGCCGGTCCCGCCCATGCCCGGCCTTTCCCCGCTAACACCGGGGTACGTGCATCCTTTTGAGCTGCCCCAGTTCTTCCAGCCGCCGCCGCGCCACCACGTGGGCGGCTTCATGCGGGTAGATCCCCTGCTGGCGGCTGAGGTTGAGCACTTCCAGGACCTTGTCGTAGATGCGGGAGATGCGCTCGTAAGCCCGGGACTGGTGGTAGCCGCCGGGGCCGAACTCGTCGGCCACGTTGGTAACCCCGCCCCCGTTGATGACGAAGTCGGGCGCGTAGAGAATGCCGCGCTCCGCCAGCAGCCGGCCGTGGCGGGGAGCAGCCAGCTGGTTATTGGCCCCGCCCGCTATGATCTTGCACTTGAACTCCTCGACGGTCCGGTCGTTTACCACCGCTCCCAGGGCGTTGGGCGAGAAAATGTCGCACGGCACGCCGTAAATGGCCTCGGGTGCCACTACTTGGGCTCCGAACTCCCGCCGGGCCGGCTCCACCCGGTCCGGGTGGATGTCCGCCACTACCAGCCGGGCGCCCTCCTCGTGCAGGTGGCGGGCCAGGTGACGGCCGACGCTACCCATGCCTTGGACGGCCACGACTTTGCCTTGCAGGCTCTCCTCCCCGAAGGCCAAGCGCGCACACGCCTTCATCCCCCGGTACACTCCCCAGGCCGTGGCCGGAGAGGGGTCGCCGCTGGTTTCGGGCAGTCCGGCCACGTACCGGGTTTCCGACCTGATCACCGCCATGTCCCCGGCACTCATGCCCACATCCTCGGCGGTGATGTAACGACCTCCCAGGGACTGGACGAACTTGCCAAAGGCCCGCAACAGCACTTCGCTCTTGTCCCGGCGGGGATCCCCCAGGATCACGGCTTTGCCGCCGCCGAAGTTGAGCCCCATGACGGCGTTTTTGTAGGTCATGCCCTCGGCCAACCTGAGCACGTCCACCAGGGCTTCGTCTTCACCGGCATACGGCCACATGCGGGTTCCCCCTAGACCCGGGCCCAGCGTGGTGTCGTGGAGGCTGATGATGGCCTGGAGTCCCGATACCCGGTCGCGGCAGAACACCACTTGCTCGTGGCCGTACTCCTCCATAAGTTTGAACACTTCCACGCTGCTACCTCCCTTCAGTCATCTCCATGCTCTGCCAGACGCTTGGCCAACGCTATAGATAAGAGTTTGCTCTCGGCTTGATCGGCCCGGGACAGCACCACGATGGGCACCAGGGCCCCTACCACCACCCCGGCCATGGTGGCGCCGGCAAAATACTGCAGGGATTTGGCCAGGATGTTCCCGGCCTCAATGTTGGGGGCCAGTAGGATATCGGCCTGTCCGGCCACCGGGCTGTGCAGTCGTTTGTGCTCGGCGGCCGCCCGGGAAATGGCCACATCCAAGGCCAGGGGACCGTCGACGATGGCACTGCGGATCTGCCGCCGGTCGGCCATTTTCGCCAGCATGGCCGCGTCGATGGTGGCAGGCATCTCCGGGTTGATCACCTCCACCGCCGCCAGCACCGCCACCCGGGGAGTCTCCATGCCCAGCGTTTTCGCCACCAGCACGGCGTTCTCGATGATCTGGGCCTTGCGGGCTACATCCGGCGCGATGTTCACCCCACCGTCGGTGACCAGGATCAGCCGCCTTTCTCCCTGCAGCTCCATGACCGCCACGTGGCTCAGGGGCCGGCCGGTGCGGAGCCCCCGTTCCCGGTCCAGCACCGCCCGCAGCAAATCGGCAGTCTGCAGTCGACCCTTCATGAGCACGTTGGCCTGGCCCGACCGCACCGCCTGCACCGCCAAACGCGCGGCGTTCTCCGGATCGGTCTCCGCCACCACCTCCTGATCGGAAAGGTCCAGTCCCACCAGCCCGGCCGACCTGCCGATCTCGCCGGGGTCTCCGATGAGGATGCCTCTGGCCAGTCCCAGGTCCGCCGCCTCTTTAACCGCCTCCAATGCCTCCAAGTCTCCGGCCATGGCCACGGCCACCCGCGCGGCGGCTCCCCGCTGGGCCGCCTGCAATAGCTCGTCGAAAGTCCTGATCACGTTGGGGGCTCCTCTCCTCCGCCATACTCCAGGCACGCCTCCTCACCGTCCAGCACCCTGAGCACGCCCAGGGCCAGGGCCTCCATTTCGTCTCCACCGGGGTAGCGCAGGATTAGTGCCATGAAGCCAATCTGATCTACGATGCTCCTGGTAAGGAAATCCGAATAGGCCAAGCCTCCGGTGAGCACCACCGCATCCACCTCCCCGCCCAGCACCGCAGCCATGGCGCCGATTTCCCTCGCCACCTGGTAGGCCAGGGCGCCATACACCAACTCCGCGTGGGCATCGTTGGCTTCGATCCGCCGCTCCACCTCGCGGGCATCCCGGGTGCCCAAGTACCCGTACAGCCCGCCCCGGGTGACCAGCTGCCGGCCGAGGCCCGCATCGGCCAGAGCCAGGGCGATCAGCGGGCGCGCCGGTAGCCCTCCCGCCCGCTCCGGGGAGAAGGGCCCCTCGTCGTTGGGGTTGGATACATCCACCGCCCGGCCGCGCCGGTGGGCGCTCACCGATATGCCGCTACCCAAATGGGCCACTACCAGGTTGACCTGGTCGTAAGCCTCGCCCAGCTCGCGGGCGGCACGCCGGGCCACCGCCCGGGCATTCAAGGAGTGGTACAGGCTCTGGCGTTCCAGTTCCTTCCACCCACTGAGGCGGGCTTCGGGCTCCAGCTCGTCCACGGAGACCGGGTCCACTACATAGGCCGGACACCGGGCCTCCTGGGCAAGGGCGGCCGCCATGATACCCGCCAGGTTGCTGGCGTGCTCCCCGCGGCGGGCCGCCCTAAGGTCCGCCAGCATACCCTCATTGATGGCGTAGGTCCCGCCCGCCACCGGCTTCAGTAGCCCGCCCCGGGCGGCGATGGCGGTGAGCCGGGTGAGGGGAATGCCTATTTCCGCCAGGAACTCCCGCACCGACCGGGCGCGTGCTTCCAAGGTGGACGACGCCGGGTCGGCCTCGCTGTGGACGATGTCCTTCCGGGATAGGCATGCTTCCCGGTAGTAGAGGGCCACCTTGGTGCTGGATGACCCCGGATTGATGGCCAGGATCAGCATGGTCTGGTGATCACCTTCCCCGGCCCAGGTCCAAGCGATGGAGCCGGGCCCATCGCTCCAGCCGCTCCTCAACCATGATGGCCGCGGCTTGCTGGGTGTTGATCCCGCGTTGGCAGGCGATGGCGAAAATGCGTAGCAAGGCCTCATGAATGCCTGCCACCCGGGCGGTGGCTCGCCGGCGGTCAAACCCCCGCAACTCATCGCAGACTTGGATGAGCCCGCCGGCGTTGATAACGTAGTCTGGGGCGTATAGGATGCCGCGCTCATGCAGCATGGCGGCATGACGAAGGTCGTCGGCCAGCTGGTTGTTGGCCGATCCGGCCACCGCCCGGCACCGCAGGCGGGGGATGGTATCGTCGTCCAGCACCGCACCCAGGCCATTGGGGGAGAAGATGTCGCACTCCACGTCGACCAGCTCGCCCGGGTCCACCACCTGGGCACCGAACTCATTCGCTGCCCGCTCCGCCCGTGGAGACTCCAGGTCGGCCACCACCAGCCGGGCGCCGTCCTCGTGGAGATGACGGCACAGGTGGTGCCCCACCTTGCCCACTCCCTGGATGGCCACGGTGCGTCCCGCCAGCGATGCGTCTCCCCACACCTCCCGGGCGCAGGCCCGCATCCCGTGCCAGACACCGAAAGCCGTGGTGAGAGAAGAATCCCCGCTGCCCCCCCAAGCCTCGGGCAGCGCCACCACGTGCTCCGTCTCCTGCCGGGTCCAAGTGAAATCCCACGCGGTGGTGCCCACGTCGGCACCGGTAATGAACCGCCCTTGCAGCCCGGCGACGAACTGCCCCAGGGCTCTAAACAGCGCCTCGCTCTTGTCCCGGGCCGGGTCGCCCCAGAGGACGGCCTTACCGCCACCGTAGTCCTCTCCCGACGCGGCGGACTTGTAGGTCATGCCCCGGGAGAGCCGCAGCAGGTCCGCTACGGCCGCCTCCTCGGTGGCGTACGGCCACATCCGGCAGCCACCCAAGGCCGGTCCCAGGGTGGTATCGTGGATGCCGATGATCAGCCTCAGCCGGGTGGACCGGTCCCGGCAAAAGATCAGCTGCTGGTGCCCTCCCTCTTCCATCTGCCCGAAAACGTTCAACCGGACCTCCCTCCCCCTTTACCGGTTCCTACGGCGGGTAGTGAGCAAGAACCATGCCGGGGTTCGCCAGACCTGCGGGGGGTGGCCTTGGCCAGGTAGAAACCGCGAAGGAGGGGGGCCGGGGTCTACGGGCACCGGGTAGTCTGCATTGGGTTGCAGACATCTGCAAAACCATGCCGGCAAACTGATTCAGGGGGAGAGCTGAGCTGTAGACGCTCCAGCTTATAGTACAGGGTACGCGGGGCAATCCCCAAAAGCCTCGCCGCCAGAGCCTTATTGCCGCCCGCCGCCGCCAGGGCGTGGGACACCGCCTGGCGCTCCGCCTTCTCCACCGCCTGCCTGAGGGTGGAAACGCCCGCCGGCCCGCCGCGGTTCTGCCCGGTGCTCACCGGGCCTTCCAGGGGAGGCAGGTGCACGGCCTCCATGCAGGTCAGAGGGTAGGGCATATTGATCATGGCCCGGCCCAACACGTTCTCCAATTCACGCACATTCCCCGGCCAGTGGTAGGACAGCAGCTCCTGGAGGGCGGGCGGGGAGATGTCCTCCACGCTGCGCCCGTACTCCTCATCGAGCTTGCGCAGAAGGTGCGATACCAGCCGGGGTAGGTCTTCCCGGCGCTGGCGCAAGGGCGGAATGAAGATGGGAAGCACGTTCAGGCGATAGTACAGGTCTTCCCGGAAGTGACCGGCGGCCACGGCTTGTTCCAGCCGGGTGTTGGTGGCGGCGATCACCCGCACGTCTACCCGCACCGGCCGGGTATCGCCCACCCGCACCAGCTCGCGTTCCTGCAGTACCCGCAGTAGCTTGCCCTGGAGACTCAGGGGCATGAGCCCTACCTCATCCAGAAAGATGGTGCCCCCCGCCGCCTCTTCAAACAGGCCGAGTCGCCCGCCGCGACGGGCCCCGGTGAAGGCCCCCTCCACATAGCCGAACAGCTGGCTCTCCAGGAGGGACTCGGAGAGGGCGGCGCAGTTCACCCGCACCAACGGACCTCGGGACCGCCGGCTGGCGTTATGGAGGGCGTGGGCGAACAGTTCTTTGCCCGTACCGCTCTCGCCGCGCAATAGCACGGTAACCGGGGTTTCGGCCGCCCGCCGCGCCTGCTCCACCGCGGTGCGCATGGCCGGGCTGACGGCGACGATCTCGTCAAAAGTGTACTTAGCTTCCAACCTGCGCACCAAGCGTTTGACCCGGTCCAGTTCCTCGGACAGGCGCGTGAGCTCGGAAACATCGTGAATCACGCCCACCGATCCTTTGAGCTCCCCGCCCACGATGATGGGGGCCACGTTTACCACGACTTCCCGGCGGCGAGGTCCCACCTTCATGGGCACTCCCCGCACCGGCCGCCGGGTGCGCAGCACCTGGAGATGCATGCTTTCGCCCTCGGCGATGTCCACGGTAGCGGGCTTGCCGATGACGTCGGCCTCGGTCAAACCGGTCAGGCGCGTGTAAGCCGGGTTGATCAGGAGCCCGTTGCCCTGGGCATCGACCACGGAGATGGCGTCCTGGGTGGAATTGATGATGGCCTCTAGTAAGGTCTGCACCTGGGTCAGGTTGGTGATCTGCGCCGCCAGGCCGCGTACTTCGGTGATGTCGCGGAACACCGCTACCGCCCCCACCACCTGACCGGTGTCATCCCGCACCGGCACCCGGTTGGTGATGATGGTGACCCCACCCAAATCCTGTTGGCGGTTGAGCTCGGGCGCCCCGCTGCGCAGGACTTCGCCTAAGCGGGTGTTGGGGATGACGTCCCGGGCCGATCGGCCGAGCACCGCCGTCCTGCCGACGCCCAGCAGGCGTTCGGCGGCGGCGTTAAAGAGCGTGACCATACCGGTAACGTCGATGGCGATCATGCCATCGTGGGTGGAGTCCAAAATCACCGCCAGCTCGCGTTGTCCCATCCCGGGCATGGTCCATCCCTCCCGCCCCCGCTTTCTCCAAATCCACCTCCCTTCCCTGCCTGGACGGGTCCGGGCCGGTGCTTTAGCCGGCGCGGGCTTCCATGCGCAGCTTGTCCGCTACCATGGCGATGAACTCGGAATTAGTCGGTTTCCCCCGCTCCTGACTCACGGTGTGGCCGAACAGCGCGTTGATCACGTCCAGGTTTCCCCGGTTCCACGCCACTTCGATGGCATGGCGGATGGCGCGCTCGACCCGGCTGGGGGTGGTCTGGTAGCGGTCGGCAATGGACGGATACAGCTCCTTGGTGACGGCCGAGAGCAGGTCATAGCGGGCCACCACCATCAAGATGGCTTCCCGCAGGTAGAGATAGCCCTTGATGTGCGCCGGGATGCCGATATCGTGAATGGCTCGGGTTACGTCTAAGTCCAAGCTGCGGGCTTTGACCGGCCGGTGCCGGAGAAGCGGAGGCTGGTTGCAGAGCTCGCGGATGCGGTCGGTCAATACCTCCAGGTCGAAGGGCTTGAGGATGTAGTAGTCCGCGCCCATACCCAGCACCCGTTGGGTCATGGTCTCCTGGCCAAACGCCGTGAGCATGATCACCTTCGGCCTCTTCTCGCGCTGGACGAGACGTTCCAGCACCCCGATGCCGTCCAGGCGGGGCATGATGATGTCCAGCAGCATGACCTCTGGCTGGGCCCGCTCCGCCAGCTCCAGGGCCTCGATGCCGTTGTAGGCTACTGCCGCCACTTCAAGATCGGGTTGGCTGGTGAGGTAGTCGTGGAGTATGCTGCAGAACTCCCGGTGATCGTCGGCGATCATGACACGGATGGGCATCAAGATTCCCCTTTCTAGACCTTTCCAGGCAATTATGCCCAGGTTTTTTCTGCAAGTCAGTCAACGACTCCTGCTTCCTGAGACTGGCATTGGTGCGACAAGTTTCGCCAAGGGAGGTCGGAGCCACTGAGACTCCGACCCTTGGGAACCGGTTGATCGAGTCTGGCCGCCAACAGCATCCACTCCGCCCCGATGGCATACCCCCGGGTGCGGTCGCTCGCCAGAGCATAAGTGATGGCCCCTGCCAGGTTGTGTTTGGTAACATAGAAGGGCAGAGAATGGCGGCTAAAAGTGCAGAGGCACCTCCATGGGCGGCTTCAGGTCTTACTGTCATCCTGACCCGGAAAACTCCCAGTTAAAAATCAAAGAGCGGCCAAAGCCGCCTGGTACCAGACCATACTACATAACCTGCCGGCCTCGCAGCAGCAGCTCCCGCGCGTGTTCGGCACCGGGCCCCGCGTATTCTATGCCGAGCATGCGCGCGAGCTCGGCCGGCCTTTCCGCTTCGGTGAGGATGGCCAGCCGGCTGGAAGTCCGGTTATCCTCCACATGTTTCTCCACCAACAAATGGCGGCTGGCGCGGGCGGCGATATGGGCAAGATGGGTAACGCACAAAACTTGACGGTCATCCGCCAGGCGGGCCAGCTTGTCCGCCACCGCCACGGCGGTGCGGCCGCCGATGCCGGCATCGATTTCATCAAAGATCAAGGTGGGGACCTGGTCGGCCCGGGCCAACACGGTACGCAGGGCCAGCATCACCCGGGAAAGCTCTCCCCCCGACGCCGCCTTAGCCAGGCCGCGCAAAGGCTCGCCCGGGTTAGGGGAGAGGGTGAACTCGACTTGATCGGTACCCCAGGGTCCGGCGGCCAGGCTGGATCCCTCCACTTCCAGGCCGTCTGGGTGCTCCTGGTAGCCGAAGGAGGTGCCGAACTTGGTGCCCGCCATGCCCACTTCGGCCAACTCGTCCTCCAGTAGCCGGTCCAAGGCACCGGCGGCGCTACGGCGGAGGGTGCTCAGCTCCTGGGCGGCCCGGGCTGCCAGCCCTTTTGCGTGGGAGCGCTCGGTTTCCACTTGTGCGGCCAATTCCTCGGCGCTTTCCAGCCGTGCCATTTCCTGCAAGGCCCGGGCCCCGTAGGCCAGCATCTCCTCGACGGTGTCGCCGTACTTGCGTTTGAGCTTCGCCAACTGGTCCAAACGCGCCTCGACTTCCTGGGCGGCGGACGGATCAAACTCCAGGCCCCGGCAGTAGATGCGCAGGTCTTCAATGACCGCTTCGACTTGATATCCCAATTGCTCCACGGTGTTGGCCAGCCGGGACAGGGCGGGATCATACCGCCCACCTTGGCTCAGCGCCGCGCGGGAGGCGGCCAACAGGCCGGCGGCGGACTCCCGGCCGCCATAGAGAAAGTGCAGGGCGCCCGTGGCGGACTCGGCCAGGCGCGCCCGGTTGGCCATCAGGCGCTGTCTTTGGGAGAGCTCCTGATCCTCACCGGAGCGCAGGGCCGCCCGCTCCAGCTCGTTGACCTCGTAGCGGAGCAGATCCAGCCGTCGCGCCCGGTCCCGGGCATCCCCGGCCAACTCCTGCAGGCGTTCATCCAGCTGGCGCAACCTAAGATACAGCTGGTGATAGGTGGAGCGAGTGGCCCACAGCTCCGGTCCAGCGAAGGTGTCCAGGGCCAGAAGCTGGGTGCTGGGCCGCAACAGTGACTGGTGCTCGTACTGGCCGTGCATGTCCACCAGGTGCTGGGCCAGCTTCTGTAACATGCCCAGGTTGGCCAGGCGACCGTTGATACGCGAAGCGGACCGCCCGTTGCGGTGGATTTCACGGCTGAGCACGAGGTTCTCCCCAACCGGCAGTCCCATCTGCTCCAAGGCCTGCTGGGCCCCTTCGTTGGTTGGCAACTCGAACACCGCCTCTACCAAGGCGCTGTCGGCCCCGGTGCGCACCAGGTCCGGGGAAGCCCGGCCGCCCAGCACCAGGCCTACGGCGTCGACGATCATGGACTTGCCCGCGCCGGTTTCGCCGGTGAGCACGTTGAGGCCGGGGCCGAAACTCAGTTCGGCGCACTCTATAAGGGCCAGCTTCTGGATGTGCAAGGTCTGGAGCACCTCTACGCTGCCTCCACGCTAGCGCGTGAGCGCTCTGAGTTTCTCGATAACGTCCTGTACTGCGGCTTTGGAGCGGACGACCACCAGCACCGTATTGTCGCCGGCCACGCAGCCGACTACGTCGGGCATCCTCAGACTGTCCACGGACTCACCCACGCCGGGGGCGGTGCCGGACAGGGTCTTGATGACGACAATGTTCTCGCTAAAGTCCAGGTTTAGACAGCAGTCGGCGAACAGGCGCCGGAACTTGGTGGCGGCGCCTACTCCCTGGTGGTCGTCGGGTACAGCATAGCGATAGCGGCCGTCACCGGCAGGCCGCTTGACTAAGTTGAGGTCCTTGATGTCCCGGGAGACGGTAGCCTGGGTCACTGCCAGTCCTTCGGCGCAGAGGTGCCGGGCCAGTTCTTCCTGGGTTTCGATTGAGTGCTGTCGTATGATCTCAAGGATCTTCACCTGCCGCCTGGCTTTCATGCCAACACCTCCAAGGTCTGCCGCCTGCTCCCAGGCATATACTCTAGCACCGGACGTTTGACCTGCTCGATGTCGCCGCATTCCCCTTGGCTCAGGCTTCTCCCTGGCTGCTCTCGCGCAACTTTCGACGCAAAACACCAAAAAAGGACCACCCGGGCCGGCGTAACAGCCTGACCCGCTCGGGGGTGGTCCGGATGTTGATGCAGTCGCCCTCCGCCAGCTGGACGGTGCCCTGGCCATCGGCGGTGAGCACCGTGCCCGGCTGGAAGCTGGGCAGGCATAGGGTGACCGGCTCATCCGAGGAAATGACCAGGGACCGGCTGTACAGGCGGTGCGGGCAGATGGGGGTAACCACCAAGGCATCAAGCCCCGGACTCACCAGGGGTCCCCCGGCCGATAGGGAATAGGCCGTGGAACCAGTGGGGGTCGACACGATGAGGCCGTCGGCATGGTAAGTGTCAACGTAGTCCTGGTTTACCCTGAGTTCCAGCCTGACCAGGCGGGCATAGGGTCCCTTGGCGACCACCACATCGTTGAGGGCGAAGAACTGCGCCGCAGGATGCCCGCTCCGCATGACGGCGCCCGCCATCATAAGGCGGGCGTCCACCTGGTACCGTCCGGCCAAAAAGTCGGGGAGTTGCCGGTATAGATCCTTCAGCTCGAATTCGGTGAGGAAACCCAGACGACCGAGGTTCACGCCCAGCAGCGGGGCGGAACCCTTGAGCTGTCGCGCCGCGTCCAGGAGCGTGCCGTCGCCTCCCAGTACCACCACCAGTTCCACACTGGTACCCCACGCTTCCGTGGGGAGGCCCCGGGAGAGGTATCCCATCACGCCGGCTACTTCCGGGCTCACCACCCAGTCGCATCCCTGCGCAGTCAGCCAGGCTCCCAGCTCGGAGGCCACCGGGAGCGCCTGCAGCTTATGGAGATTCGGGTAGATTCCGACGCGTGGCAACCGTTCCTCTCCTCTTGGGCCGTCTGCCTCTCCGGCAATCACGGATTTCCCCAAGGCCGGCAAAGACCCGCCCGGCCATGGCTTAGGACTTCTCCACCGGTCCCCGCCCTTCCTGCCGCAGCCAGCGGTGGGCCGCACCCACCACCGTAGCGGGTTCCAGCCGGACCTGCGGGCCCGGTCCGGCCCGCAGGTAGAGCCAAAACTCCACGTTGCCACTGGGTCCGGGAAAGCGGCAGAAGGTGAGGCCACGCACGTGTAAACCCTGCCCGGGGGCGGCCGTCACCAGCCGCTCCAACACCTGCCGGTGCACCTGGGGGTCCTTAACCACCCCGCCTTTTTTCACCTGGGAACGACCGGCCTCAAACTGGGGTTTCACTAAGGACAGAACGTCGCCCCCGGGCTGCATTACCCCGTAGAGTGCAGGCCAGATCAGCTCCAAGGAGATGAAGGAGACGTCCACGCAGGACAGCTCCACCGGCTCGCCCAGCTGTTCCACCCGCAGATACCGGGCGTTGACGCGCTCCAGCGGCACCACCCGGGGATCGCGCCTGAGCTTCCAGGCCAGTTGGCCGTAGCCCACATCCACGGCAAAGACCCGGCGCGCCCCGTGCCGGATCAGGCAGTCGGTAAAGCCTCCGGTGGAAGCCCCTACGTCAAGGCAGACCCTTCCCTCCACCGGCACCTCCAGCTCGGTCAGGGCCTGGGCGAGTTTGAGTCCGCCCCGGCTCACATAGGGGTGGGGGGCACCGGCCAACCGCAGGTCCGCGCCTACCGGAAAGCGGGCGCCCGCCCGGGTAACCGGCACGCCGTTCACCAACACTTGGCCGGCAAGGATGAGGGACTGGGCTTGGCTGCGGTTGGCGGCCAGGCCCCGCTCGACCACAAGCACGTCCAACCTGACGGTCACCCCTGGTTGCCGCGGCCGCCTGCGGCGGCAGCAGCTTCCCCACCGGCCCACGCCCTTACCCGGTTGACAATGCCCGGCACATCCAGCCCCAGGGCTGCCCGCACTTGGTCGGCGGGGCCGTGGGTCACGAATGACGGCGGGATGCCCACCAGGACGACCTGGCAGAAAATCCCGGTCTGGGCCAGGCTCTCCAGGACCGCCGAGCCGAAGCCCCCCTCCACGCTGTTCTCCTCCAAGGTAAACAGTACTTGGTGGGTGGATGCCACCCGCCGCAGCAGGGCGTGGTCCAGGGGCGCCACAAAACGGGCGTCCACCACGGTAGGATGGATGCCCAGCGCCTGCAGGCGCCCGGCCGCCTCCAGCGCCACCGGTACCAGGTGCCCGACGGCCACCAGCGCCACCCGCCTCCCTTCCCGCAACACCCGGCCCACCCCCGGCAAGAGGGGACACGCAGGCGGGCTGCCGGCCAATGCGGTGCCCCGGGGGTAGCGGAGGGCGCTCGGGCCGGGCATGGCCACGGCCGCCTCCAGCATGGCCTCAAATTCCTGGGCATTGGCAGGTGCCATGAGCGTGAGGTTGGGAACATGACGGAGGAAAGTCAAGTCGAACTGGCCCTGGTGGGTTTCGCCGTCTTCGCCGACGATGCCGGCCCGGTCGATGGCCAGCACCACGCCGAGGTTCTGCAGGCAGACGTCGTGGACGATCTGGTCGTAGGCGCGCTGTAGAAAGCTGGAGTAGATGGCCACCACCGGCCGGTAGCCGGCGGCCGCCAGCCCGGCGGCAAAGGTCACGGCGTGCGACTCGGCGATGCCCACATCAAAGAAGCGTCCCGGGAACTCCCGGGCAAACCCGGCCAGGCCGGTGCCGTCGGGCATGGCGGCGGTGATGGCGAGGATGCGCCGGTCCTCCTTGGCCAGCCTGGTCAAGCAGTCCCCAAACACCTGGGAGTACGTGGGGTTCCCGCCGGAAGGCAAGGCTCCGCTGGCCCGGTGGAAAGGCCCCGGCCCGTGAAAGGCGCCCGGGTCCTGCTCGGCGGGCGGGTATCCCTTGCCCTTGCAGGTGAGGGCGTGCACCACCACCGGTCCCGGGATGCGCTTGGCGCCCTGCAGGACCTCCCGCAAGGTCCGGATATCATGGCCGTCGGTGGGGCCGAAGTAGGTGAAACCCAGCTCCTCAAAGAGCGCCCCCGGCACCACCAGGTGCCGGACGCCGTCTTTAACCCGCTCGGCGGCCTCGCTCACCGTCTTACCTACGTAGGGGATGCGGGATAGCGCCTGGTGTACATCGGCCTTGACCCGGAAATAGGCAGGGGCGGTGCGTACGCGCGAAAGGTATGAGGACAAGGCTCCCACATTGGCGGAGATGGACATTTCGTTATCGTTGATGACGACGATGAGGTTGGTCTTGGCCAGGCCGGCGTTGTTAAGCCCTTCGAAGGCCAGACCCCCGGTGAGG
Source organism: Clostridiales bacterium UBA8153 (assembly GCA_003449495.1). Classification (GTDB taxonomy): domain Bacteria; phylum Bacillota; class Sulfobacillia; order UBA8153; family UBA8153; genus UBA8153. The sequence continues at coordinate 2,865 of DMHJ01000100.1, read as the reverse complement.
GCGCCGTCCCCGATGATGGCCACCACGTGATGGTCTCCGCCGGAGAGATCCCGGGCCACGGCCAGCCCCAGCGCCGCCGACACGGAAGTACTGGCATGGCCGGTGCCGAAATGGTCGTGCATGCTCTCGCTGCGCCGGGGGAAACCGCTGATGCCACCTAGCTGGCGGAGGGTGGAAAACTCACGCCGGCGCCCGGTGATGAGTTTGTGGGCGTAAGCCTGGTGGCCGACGTCCCACACCAGGCGGTCCCGGGGACTCGAAAACACCGAGTGCAGGGCCAAGGTAAGTTCCACCGTGCCGAGGCTGGGGGCCAGGTGCCCACCGGTTACCGCCACGGTGGAGATGATCTCCTCCCTGAGCTCCTGGGCCAGTTGCTCCAGTTGCCGGAGGTTCAGTCCTCGTAGATCCCCGGGGCCCTGCACCTGCTCTAAGAGACCGGCCAATCAGCTCGCCTTCCTCTGCCACCATGACAAGAAGCGCCCGGTGCTGGACACGATGTCGTCGGCATGGGACAGGGCATAGCCTTTGCCCACCGCCTTGCCTCCCACCGTCAGGCCGGCCACCAGCGCCACCGCGGCAATGCCCATGACGCGCTCCCACCCGACGGGTACATCCACTACCAGCCTGAAGACCAAGGCCGCCACGGCGGCACCGTTGATGGTTCCGCAAATGTCGCCGACCACGTCATTGGAGAAGGCTGCCACCCGGTCGGCATTGCGCACCAGCCAGAGACCCTCCCGGGCCCCGGTCATCCGCCGGGAGGCCCGGGCGTGGAAGGGGACTTCGTGAGCAGCGGTGGCCGCCACTCCCAGCATATCAAAGAAAATGCCAATGAGGGTGATGATCAACACCACGCCTAGCGCCGCTACGCCCGGCAGCCGGAACATCGCGGTCTGGGCAGGCAATCCGACCGCCAACGCCGCCAGAAAAGTCATCAGACCCATCTGGAGACCGGCCCGCCAACCGGGCCGCCGGCCCCTGCGCCTGTTAGCTCCCGGCATGGCCGTTCTCTTACCTCGCCCCCACAAACAATATAGGTCATGGGTGGGGCAGGTCGACGGGTAAATACTGCGGCTTAGGTCCAGCATGTTTTCCCGGCCGGCGACCGCCCGTTACCGGAACGGCGGTTCCCCTTTAACCCGGCCCCGCCGCGTTGCCGCCTGCGGTGCTGGATTGCCACTGAGACCACACTTTAATCCCCGTCAACCCTCGTTCGATCAGCCTAGGAGCTTTCCTCCTGATCCCGGTCCTCTCTTTAGCCCCTTTTGCAGCTGGGATTTCGGAAAGACACTCTGACCGCGGCCGCGGTCTGCGCGCCCCAAAACTCCATCCCTCGCAGCCACGCAGGGCCGGCTACGCTGCACCCGGCGCCCTCCCATAGTATCGGCACCGCATGCAGGTTTCAACTCCAAGCCGCAAGAGCCTGCCCAAGGTGGCAGGCCTCACGCGCTTGAGCCTCCGCGGAAGTAGGGTCCACGCCCACATGCCATTGCGGATCGCCCCAACTTCCTTTTCTCCCAGCACCAGCCCGCAGCTGGGCGCCACCGGCCGGCACCAGGAGCTTCATCGCTATGCCTTCGACGGATTTTTAGACCCGCCTTCAGAGAGGAAGGGAACCACTAGGATACTGCGCCCCACCAGAGCGCATGACCCACTGGCATTGTACCAGGTTTAGCCGGAAGGTGGCAAGTGCGCCTCACTGCCGTCCCCGTTCAAATTTCCCCCGCCAGGTGGGTCCAGCCGCCGCAGCTCTCCGGCCATCAAGGCTTCCACGTAATGCGCCAGTTCTTGCAGCCGCGCATAGGCGGGCGGCAGCTGCCTGCGCGCCCGCTCCATGGCCGCCGCGGCCTGCCACTCGCGGCTGTCGCCGTCGGCTGCGGACACCCGGTCGGCCAAATCGTCGTAAAGCTGGAAGGAGAGCCCGAATTCCCGCCCGTACGCCGCCAGGGCTTCGACCGGGGCCCGTTTCCCGCCTCCCAGTAGCGCCCCGGCCACCGCCGCGCCGGCAAACAGGGCACCGGTTTTCAGATAACGGCAGGTTTCGCCGCTGATGTTGCTGCCTTCCAACCCCAAGTCTATGGATTGGCCTGCGCACATGCCATAAGGTCCCGCGGCATGGGCCAGTGCCCGCACGGCCGGGCGGGCACGACGGGCGGGTCGCGAGCTCAGCCCCACTTCCAGGGCCAGGGCCAACAAGGCATCGCCCGCCAGGATGGCGGCGGCCTCGCCGAACTGCCGGTGGCAGGTAGGCTTACCGCGCCGCTCATCGTCGTCATCCAATGCCGGCAGGTCATCGTGTACCAGGGAGTAGGCGTGAATCAACTCGGCGGCGCAGGCCAAAGGCACGGCCCCTTCCCACTCTCCCCCGGCGTCCACGACTGCGGCCATCACCATCACCGGCCGCAGCAACTTGCCTCCCGCCACGGCGTAGCGCATGGCCGCCCACAGCCGGGGCGCCGGCTCGCTGGTGGAAAGGTAAGAGTCAAGCCGGGCCCGGGTGGCCTCGGAGGCCCGGGCGAAGAAAGCGGGAAAGCTCATGGCGGTCACGGTCCCTCTTTGGCCAAGGGCACCAGCACGGTTCCGCCAGCCCCCTTGATGGCCTGATCGATGCGGGATTCCGCCTCGTCCAGCTGCCCGCCGAGCACCCGGACAAGGCCCATTCCCTCCTGGAGCAGGGCCAGGGCGCGCTCCAGGGAAAGCTCCCCGGTCTCCAGGAGCTGCACTACCTCCTCCAACCGCTGCAGGTTTACCTCAAAGCTGGGTCTTTCCTGAGTCACCTCGGGCGCCGGTTGCTCCATGGTTATCTCCTCTTCCGGGCCAATCCTTACGCACGCCGGCGACCACGGCGGCGATGGAGCCGTCGGC
>DMHJ01000201.1 GCA_003449495.1 Clostridiales bacterium UBA8153 | reverse complement strand
TGGAAGCCATCATCTTGCGCGCGCCCATGGTGCGGGGAGTGTACCTGGCGTTCAAGCAAGTGGTGGAGGCTCTTACCAGCGTCTCCGGTGCCCCGTTCGACCGGGTGGTGCTGGTGGAATACCCGCGGCGGGGACTGTATGCCATAGGTTTTGTGACCGGCCGGCCCTGGGTGGAGGTGGAAGGTGGGGCCGGCGATGAAGTGATGACGGTTTTCGTGCCCACCACCCCCAACCCCACTTCCGGTTTCCTGATCTTGGTGCCGCGCTCGCAGCTGGTCAAGCTGGACATGACGGTGGAGGACGGCCTGAAGCTGGTGGTCAGCGGGGGCATGGTGGTACCGCCCGGCCGCCATCAGGTGGTGGTGCCATGTCCACCCCAAGAGAGTTGACGGCCGCGGCATTGGAGGAACTGGTCAAGCTGGCGCGGCTGGCCCGGGAGCGGGCCTACGCTCCCTATTCGCAGTTTCGAGTGGGGGCGGCGCTGTTGGCGGGAGGGCAGGCTTTCTCCGGAGCCAATGTGGAGAATGCCTCGTATGGCCTTACCGTCTGCGCAGAGCGCACGGCGGCAATGGCCGCCGTGTCCGCCGGGCTGAGGCAGTTCGAGGTGTTGGTGGTGGTGACCGGAGGTACGGAGCCTTCGCCGCCCTGCGGCGCCTGCCTGCAGGTACTGGCCGAGTTCGGCCAGGGCATGACGGTGGTACTCGCGGGGCCCCACGGAGTCCACGGCAGCTACCGGCTAGAGCAGCTGTTGCCCTATGCCTTCACCTTAGACCGGGAGCGCGGGCCGGATGAGTAGGGAGCGTCCCCGGGCACGGCCCAGCGGCCCTCCCTGACCCGCCGGGTACGAGCGCGGGTGACCCAAACGACGACCTGCCATGCCCCGGGCAGGTCCCTCTCTTCCCGGCTCCCCTTGCCAGGTTCCGCTGGCGACACCCCCCGGCAAGGCGGCCGGGGCGGGCGCGGGAGGGCGGCTCTGGCCCAGGTTCTGTTCCCGGGCCCGCACCCGTGCCCGCCGAACGGCGTTTTCCGTCTCAGGTTCCGCCACCCGGGCTGCCAGGCGGACCACCGTGGCCAGGGGTTGCTCCATGAGCTCGACAATCGCTTCCGGCCCCGCAGCAAACACCGCCAGGATCTCCTCCCGCTTCACGCGCGCAGCACCTCCCGGAAGTCCCGTGTTAGCGGGCCAAGGTAGCGGGCCTTGGCAGGCCGGCGGAAGGTGCGCCGGCGGTGGTTACGACTGCGGCCCGTGGTCTCCCCGACCCGCATCCAGTGGGGCCGCCCGGTAGCCGGGGCCCGAAGGCGGCTGCGGTCGCCGCAGGTGTCCGGGAGATGGCTGGGGGGTAACTGTTCAGCCGCAGCTGCCTGAGCGCGGTAGAGGGAAAGGAGCGAGAGGAGTGAGAGGTGCCTTCTGGTTGGCAATGGAGGTAGAGGAAGGCACGGGATGAGCAGTTTCAGGGGATGGTGGAGACGCTCAAGGCCCGGCTGGGGGGCGGCATTGCCGCTGCCAGTCCGCCGCCAGCCGCGGGACCACCTGGGCCAGGACATGGCTGGCCAGAGGCGGTACGCGCACTCCGGGCAGGATCAGAAAACGCGTGTGGTCGGTAAGCCAGGACCGGTTGGCCGCCCGGGTCGCTTCTGTCCAACCGCTGTAGTCGTCCCGGGATGCGCTCTTCCAGACCGCGGAACCCAACAGCAGGCAGGGCAGAAGTGGTCCGTGGCGAGCATAGGGGAGATGCTTCAGGTCTCGCCCACCGTGCGGTGGAAACCGAGGTAGGGGTAGCTGAAAGCAGGCACTTGCAGCGGGCCTGCTCCCGGGGGCAGCTGGCCGGGGCCACTCCGCCGGTAACCCGGTGGCCCAAGCACCGGCGACCGGGTCCTGGCCGTGCTCTACCTCTGTGATCGCCCGGGTGGAGTGCAAGACCCCACCGGGGTGAGCTGGAGGCGGCGCAGCTCGATCAGCCCGCGCTGGTCGAGCTGGGGTGGCAGGGAACGGCAGCCATAGCTGGCGTCCGGCCGGTTGGCGGTTCGGCCATCCCACCGGCGGCACAGCTTCTGGGAGAGCCGGGTGCGGCCTCCATCCGCGAGGGAGGCGAGTAACTGTTGCACGTGCTCGATCTCCACCGGGGTGACCAGGTGTCCCTGGATGAGCAGTTCCCCGTCCACGCTCCAAGGGTAAGAAGAAAACGGCGAGAAGTCCAGCGCTCAAAGCGCGTCCTTTTGGGGCATCCAGGCGGATTCCCGGGTATTCCTTGGTCTCTCGCGGTGAGACACGGCGGCAGGCTGAACAGTTACCGCGAGACAAAGTAACGGTTGCCTTCATCCATGGCCGGTGCTATAATGGCGAGGGAAACTGGAGATGCATGCGTCCGGCAAGGCTAGTGAATCTAGTTGACGGTACAAGGGTCCGTACGGTGAGTATCGTGCCAAAACCAGGAGGTGGGGGAGTGGAACCGGCACCTGACGGTAGTAGTAGCTGGACGGGGTTTGGTGCCGATATTCCGGGAGGCCGGAGCCGCCCCCGCCGTCTCTGCGGGAAGGCTCGGGCACGCCCGGCAGGAGGAACAACCAGGGGTGACCGTCTACCTGAAGAACCTGCTGCGGACTGGACCATGCGTGCCACCGGTCTTATCACCGGCTGACCTCAACCGGGCTACCCGCCCGGCCTCTTGGGAACGATGTCCCCAGCTACCATCCAGCCACTATCCCTTCCATCCGGGACCTCCGCTCTGTCAGCGTTACGCTGGGATGCCCGCGGTGTTGGCAGGCTTCCCGCCGGTGACGCCGGGGCCCGGTGCAGGCCCGAGCCACCTCGCCCTTTTCGTCTGCCGGGTTAGACCGGGGACAGCCCCGGTCCACTGGCACCGGCCAGAAGAGCGCGCGGCTCTCAGTCATAGTAGCCAGGACTTGAGGAGGTGCTTGCGTGCCCTTTGAGTTGATAAGAGACTTTCTGGTCAAGCACGGGCGGCCTGCCGGCGAGCTGAGGCCGGATATGCATCCCGGCGACCTGGCAGACATCATCGCCGGCCTTAGCCTGGAGCAGAAGCAGGAGCTGTTCCTGCTCCTGCCCGAGGCCGACGCCGCCGCGCTGGTGCAGGAGATGGAAGAGGATGAGCAGGTGGAGTTGATCCGCGTCCTCACCCACGCCCGGGCCTCCGCCATACTCAGCGAGATGGACGCCGATGATGCCACCGACCTTTTGGCCGAATTGCCTCCAAAGAAGGCCGGAGAGCTCTTGGCCATGGTGGAGGAAGAGACCAAGGAAGACATTGAAGAGCTGCTGGCCCATGCGGCCGACAGCGCCGGCGGCATCATGACCACCGACTACATCGCCCTGTCCGATGCACTGCAGGTTTCCGAGGCCTTCCCGCTCCTGCGCCAGCTGGCTCCCGGCGCCGAAGTGGTCTACTACGTGTATGCGGTGGACTCCGAGAACCGCCTGACCGGCGTGGTCAACTTACGAGAACTCATCGCCGCCCGGGATGATACTCACCTACGGGATATCATGCGCAAGCACCCTATCTCCGTGGCGGTCGACGTCAACCAAGAAGAAGTGGCCCGCGTGGTGTCCAAGTACGACCTGGTAGCGGTGCCGGTAACTGATGGCTCCGGTCACCTGCTCGGGGTGATCACAGTTGATGACATCATCGACGTCATTGAGGAGGAAGCTACCGAAGACATCCTCCGCCTTGCGGGTGCCGGCCGGGTAGAGGACGTCAAAGTCCTGGAGATGCCCGTCGGACGGCTGGCGTGGAAGCGCTTACCTTGGCTCCTCATTTCCTTGTTCGGCGGCATGGTGGCTGGAAGCGTGATCTCCGCTTACGAGGCCCACCTGCAGTCGGTGATCGTGCTGGCCGTCTTCATTCCCATGATCATGAACATGGGTGGAGGAGTGGGTACCCAATCGTCCACCATCGCCGTGCGCGCGCTGGCCACCGGAGAGATGGACCTGAGAATGCTGGGGAAGTACGTTCTTCACGAGGTCAAGATCGGCGCGGCCTTGGGGCTACTCAATGGCGTGGTCATCGCCATCGTGGCGTCGATCTGGAAGGACATGCCCGTCCTCGGTCTAGTCATCGGCCTGGCCATGTTCGCCACCCTGACCGTGGCCGCCCTCATCGGCATCATGGTTCCCGTATGCTCGGTGTACCTGCGCATCGATCCGGCCATGACTGCGGGCCCATTTGTCACCACCCTCAAGGATATTGCGGCGCTCTTGGTGTATTTCGGCATTGCGTCGTTTTTCATGGCGCATTTGGTGTAAGGGTGGGGTTGAAGTATAGGCAGGCGGCGGCAGGAAAGTATATTTGGAGAAAGTGGCAGCGGTGCGCTACTATAAGAGCGAAGGCTTGGTTCTGGGCCATCACGACTTACGGGACGCCGACCGCCTCGTAACCGTGCTCACCCCGGAGGAGGGCAAGGTAGGGGCGGTGGCCAAAGGTGCCAGGCGACCCCGCAGCAAGCTGGCGGCGAGCGTGCAGCCGCTTACCCAGGCTTGCTTCATGTTCTACCGCGGGCGTAGCTTGGACACCATCACCCAGGCCGAGGTGGTGAACTCGTTCCGGCCACTGCGCCGGGACTTGGACCGGCTGACCCATGCCGCCTACGCCGCCGAGCTGGCCGGTGAAGTGGCCAGGGAACGTGATCCGGCTTCGGAACTGTACCGGCTGCTCGTTGCCACTTGGGAAGCGTTGGCGTCGGCGGACCTGGGAGACCTGGAAGTGATCACCCGGCGCTTCGAGCTGGGACTCCTCCAGGTGGCCGGCTATTGCCCGACGCTGGATGGATGTAGCGGGTGCGGGAAGCGTTTGGGCCCATTCTTGTTCTCTCCGGAGGCCGGAGGCCTGGTCTGCCCGGCCTGCATGGGAGTGCAGAAAGGAATTGAAGTCGATGAGGGTACCATCGCCAGCATGAAGGCCATGCTACGCCTGCCCCCGGGCCGGGTGCGGGTGCTCAAACTCGGGGAGGTATCCTCCCGTCATATCGGCAGGTGTCTGGAAGCGTGCATCGTGTACCGGTTGGAGCGCCGTCCGCGCTCGCTGGCCGCCCTGGCAGAGCTCAGGAGACTAAGGGGAAAGTGAGGTCGGTACCATGGAGATCAGTTTGGAGAAAATCGACGTCATCCGAGAGAGGACGGGTATAGGCTACCGGGAAGCCCGCGCCCTCCTGGAAGCCTCTGGTGGGGACGTGGTGGGTGCCCTCATCGCCCATGAAGGCTCCCAGGCAGAGCGCACCTGGCGCGAGCGGATCCATGTGAGCGGCGGCGAGCTGGCGAGTAAGGTCAGGGAGCTGCTGCACCAGGGTAATGTCACCAATATCGTGGTCAAACAGGGCGAAGAGACCATCCTGCAGTTTCCCGTGACCATCGGGGCCCTGGGTACGCTGGTGGCTCCGTGGCTGGCGGTATTAGGTGCGGTGGGCGCCCTGGTTACCCGCTCTACCATCGAAGTGGAGCGGCGGGGGGTGGCCCCTCCCGGGGCAGGCGCCGGTAGCCAAGACCCAGGTTGACAGCGGGCCAGGGGTCTGGTACATTACCTGTGTAAGCGGCCATGAAGAAGAGGAGTACCCGGGCAGAGCGCACCACCCAAGAGAGCCGGCATTCGGTGCGAGCCGGCGTGGCGCCCCCGGGGAAGGGCGCTTCTGAGCTGGAAGTAACGAAGTGGGCGGTGGGAAGTAACCGCCAATCAGGGTGGAACCGCGGGATGACCTCCCGTCCCTGGCGTAGTCGTGCCGGGGGCGGGAGTTTGGCTTCAAGGAGGTATGCCGGGTGACCTTGCAGGAGATCATGTTCGCCCTCGGCCGGTTCTGGACCGGCCGAGGCTGCCTCTGGGAGCAGCCCTACGATGTGGAGAAAGGGGCCGGCACCATGAACCCGGCCACGTTCTTCCGGGCGCTAGGGCCCGAGCCATGGAAGGTGGCCTACGTGGAACCCTCCCGGCGTCCGGGGGACGGCCGCTATGGGGAGAACCCTCATCGCCTGTACCGGCACTTCCAGTTTCAGGTGATCATCAAGCCGTCGCCTCCGGACATTCAGGACCTGTATCTGGCCAGCTTGGCCGCCATCGGCATCGATGCGAAGCAACACGACATCAGGTTCGTGGAAGATAACTGGGAAGCACCTACCCTGGCCGCCTGGGGTCTGGGCTGGGAGGTGTGGTTGGACGGCATGGAGATCACCCAGTTCACCTATTTCCAGCAGGCCGGAGGCTTGGACTGCCGCCCGGTGCCGGTGGAAATCACCTACGGGCTGGAACGGTTGGCCGGCTACATTCAGGGCAAGGACAACGTGTTTGACATCCAGGTAGGTGCAGGCCTCACCTACGGCGACATCAACTTCCGCTTCGAAGTGGAGCACTCCCGGTACTCCTTTGAAGAGGCAGACGTGGAGCTTTTGGTTTCTCTCTTCGACAGCTACGAGGCGGAGGCCCATCGCGTCCTTGAGCGCCAGCTGGTGGTTCCCGCCTACGAGTATGTGCTGAAGTGTTCACACGTGTTTAACCTCCTGGAAGCCAGGGGGAAGATCAGCGTCACCGAACGCACCGGCTACCTGGGCCGGGTACGGGCCCTCGCCCGGGCCTGCGCCCGGGCCTTCTTGGACCAGAGGGAGCACCTGGGATTTCCCTTGCTGAAAGGGGGCCTGGTCCCATGACCCCGGAAGATCTAGTGCTAGAGATCGGCCTAGAGGAAGTACCGGCGAGGTTCTTGGGAACCACCCTCACGTCACTCAAGGAAAGGGCCGCGTCAGCTCTGGCCGGCGCCCGGCTGGAGTATGCGGCGTTGCGTACCGCGGGGACCCCGCGCAGGCTGGTCCTGCACGTGGAAGAGCTGGCGCCTGTTCAGGCCGCGCGGGTGGAGGAGGTGCGGGGACCTTCCCGCCTTGCCTCCTACGATGCCGCCGGGGCGCCGACCCGCGCGGCGTTGGGCTTTGCGCGAGGCCAAGGGGTGGACGTGGCCGACTTACTGGTCCGGTCCACACCGGCCGGCGAGTACGTGTATGCCGTGCGCCGGGAGGCGGGCCGCTCATCCCTGGAGGTGCTACCCGCCCTTTTGGAGCAAGTGATCAAGGGAATCGAGTCGGCCCGCCCCATGCGCTGGGGCGATACCGATTTCCGGTTCGTCCGCCCGATCCGCTGGCTTTTGGCCCTGTATGGCCCGGAACTGGTTCCCCTGGAGGTAGCGGGAGTGAGCAGTGCCCGCAAGACCTACGGGCACCGCACCATGGCTCCCGGCAGTCACCCGGTGCAGGACGCCCCAAGCTACTTCCGGCTCCTGCCCAGCAT
>DMHJ01000153.1:1132-3147 GCA_003449495.1 Clostridiales bacterium UBA8153 | reverse complement strand
CCGGCCACTTTGAAATCCATGTCGCCCAAAAAGTCCTCGATGCCCTGGATGTCTGTGAGTACGGCCACGGCGGGGCCCTCTTTGATCAAGCCCATGGCGATGCCCGCCACCGGCTTGCGGATGGGCACTCCCGCATCCATGAGGGCCAGGGTGCTCCCACAGACGCTGGCCATGGAAGTGGACCCGTTGGATTCCAGCACTTCCGACACCACGCGCAGCGTGTACGGGAACTGGTCTTCCGGGGGCAACACGGGCAGTAGCGCGCGTTCGGCCAGTGCGCCGTGGCCGATCTCCCGGCGGCCGGGGCCCCGCATGATGCGGGCTTCGCCCACACTGTAGGGAGGGAAGTTGTAGTGGTGCATGTAGCGCTTGTGGTCCTGTTCGCCTGTGGTGTCCAGCTCCTGGGCGTCCCGCACCGTACCCAGGGTGGCCACACTGAGCACCTGGGTCTGCCCGCGCCTGAACAGGCCGGAGCCGTGGGTGCGGCGGAACAACCCTACCCGGCAGGACAGCTCGCGCACCTCATCGGCCCGGCGGCCGTCGGTACGCTCGCCCTCCTCCAGGATCAGCTGCCGGACCTTCCGCTTGAGCAAGAGGCCAAAGGACTGGGCCACTACCGCCGCCTGCTCGGGGAACGCCCCGCCCACGGCGGCGACGACTTCTTTCTGCAGCTGGTCGATGGCGGCCTCACGGGACTTTTTGTCGGAGTTCTTCAAAGCAGCCTGCAGCCTGTCCCCGGCGTACTGGGTCACCGCCGCAGCTATCGCCGCGGGAGACTCCGGCAGGTCCGGCACGGTCTTGGCTACTCCCACTTCCTTCACCATCTGCTCCTGGAAGTCCACCAACTCCTGGATCACCCGGTGCCCGGCGCTGATGGCATCGACCAGGAGCGCCTCGGAAACTTCCCGGGCGCCGGCCTCCACCATGAGCACGGCATCGCGGGTGCCTGCCACGACCAGGCTGAGATCACTGGCAGCAGCTGCCTGCCGGTCCGGGTTGATGACCAGTTCGCCGTCGACGTGAGCGACTTCCACGGCGGCAATGGGTCCCTCAAACGGGATATCGGAGATGCTCAGGGCGATGGACGCTCCGATGATGCCGACGATATCCGGTGAGGCATCGTGATCCACGGAAAAAGGCGTGAGCACGATGTGGACGTCGTTGCGGTACCCCTCGGCAAACAGGGGCCGGATGGGCCGGTCGGTAAGGCGAGCGGCCAAGATGGCCCGGTCAGAGGGCCGGCCTTCCCGCCGGGGCCAGCTGCCCGGAATGCGCCCCACCGCATACAACCTCTCCTCCAGGTCCACGGTGAGCGGGAAGAAGTCCACTCCCTCCCGGGGAGACGTCGAGGCGGTCGCCGTGGCCAAGATGGCGGTATCACCGTAACGCACCAGGGCCGCTCCACCGGCCTGCCTCGCCAGCTCGCCGACCTCGACGCTGAGCTCCCGGCCGGCTAGCGGCCGGCGATACACCCGGGCCCGACTGGCATGGGGTTCACTTGTCAATCTCCTGCTCCTGGCTTGAAAAAGCCCAACTGCCTTCAGGCAGTGCAGCCGGCCACCCCCATACCAGGATTCTACTCCTCTCATAACGTGACTTGCCCGCGCTAGCAGGCGGGCTCGTGACTGGGGGGCCTGGGCCCGGGGTTCTCGCCCGGACGGGAGGACGGCGATGCTGTGCGCATGACGTGAGCTGGCGGCCAACCGCCCGGGTCCAGACCCGCCCACCGGACTTCCGTCTTGCGTAGACCAGCCGGCGCGGGGCTCACCCCGCCTCCCGTGCTCATTGGGAGCACCTACCGGTTTATCCGCTACCGGCTAAACGGCTAACCTAACGGGCAAAACCAGCGGCTCTATCCAGCCTGACCTTGGGGGCACCATGGTCCCCGCGTAGCCCGCAGTGCCCGGGAACCGTCGCGCCCGGCAGCCGGCCGCGCTCTCCCCTTGGGGTCACATCCCTTCTCCAGACCAGGCCTGCCCGACCGCCGGGGCCGGAGACCTTCTCCCGCACCCTAT
>DMHJ01000153.1:0-731 GCA_003449495.1 Clostridiales bacterium UBA8153 | reverse complement strand
CTATCTCCTTAGCCCCAGCCGCTCTATGATGAGCCGGTATCTCTGGATGTCGTTGTCCCTCAAATAATTGAGCAGACTCCGTCTCTGGCCCACCATCTTGAGCAGGCCCCGGCGGCTGTGATGATCTTTCCTGTGATTCCGCAAGTGCTCGGTCAGGTAGTTGATGCGCTCGGTGAGCAGGGCCACCTGAACTTCCGGGGATCCGGTATCTTTGTCGTGCACCTGGTAGGCGTGGATGATGCCCTGCTTCTTCTCGTTACCTAGGCCCATGGCCACTCATTCCTCCTGTTGTACCCTAACCCCCGCAAGCCAAGAAGACCGCCGGAGACTCGGCCATCCTAGCGCCGCGGTTGCCTCTGCCGTCAATTGTACCACAGTTGCGGGGGGATGTAAAATTCCCGCTACCAGGTCAAACTAACCCGGGGCGGCTCCCCCGGCCAGACCGCACCGGCGACCGGCGGGCCCGCCACCGCCGGACCGGTGCAGACACCCCGGCGGCCGCCACCCTGGGACCTGGGCGGCCATGGCCCGGGAACAGACCCGCGTAACCCGGGCAGCTGCGCCCCTACCAGCGCCCGGCCGGTCTGGCACCTTACATCACCATCGGCACCCGGTGCGGGGAACCCTGGGCACCGGCGGTCGCGGGTACCTCCCGGCTCGCCGCGGTTGACGCACCCCCCCACTGCCCCCGGGGGTGGCCACGCGCAAGTCCGCTCCCGGCCCCGCCCGGC
>DMHJ01000042.1 GCA_003449495.1 Clostridiales bacterium UBA8153 | reverse complement strand
TGATGATGATGTCCCACATAGAGCCGGCCCGGCCCCGGCGGCCCGGGGGACAGCCCCGTGCCCTACCGCCCTTCCCTCGCCGGGCCTTCCTCCTCTCAGTTTACTCGATCCGCCCAGCACCTACCGGGACCGCCGCCCCAAAAGGGTCGGTGCTAAGGGCAGCATGGGGAAGCGTCGCACCCCAACACCAGGCAGGTGATTTCCTCCACACTCAGGCCGGCCAGCCCCAGGGTTTCCAGGGTACGGCCGCTCTTCCAGAAGTCCACACCGCACACCGATGACCCCAGGTGGACGATGGAGTCCACCAGGGGCGTGCTCAACCCGGCTTTGCGGGCCAGCTGGGAAGCGGGCACCAGCCCGTAGGGGAGATCCTCGGTGATGTACCGGTGATGAATGCTGGTGGGTCCCTTAACCGCGGCGATTGCGCCGATAGTATCGAAGGGGGCCACAAACGACGCTCCCATGATGCTGGCGGTAGTCCGGAAGTCGCCATCCTGGAAGGGCAGCAGCTCTGATTGGTAGGCCTTCGCTACTTGCGCCAGTTCCTCGTAGATAGCGCGGATCACCCGGGCCACCGCCTCGGTGATGCCTTCGCGGTACATCCAGAACTCCCCGTTGGTGTACTGGATGCGACCCACGTTGAGGAGAGAGCCCGGAGGATGCACCATGGGGTTGGGGTTGGACAGGGCCGCGGCGATGGCATTCCCCCCCGGCTTTACACACGGGAAATACGCGCTCAGCGCCGGGATGACCTCCGGGTTCCGGGCGGCCGGCAGCGCCGAAGCCAGCACCACGGGAGCGGTCAGCAGCAACGCCACGTGGCCCGGCTCCACCAGCCGGGTGCCGTAGGGCAGCGTATGTGTCTCCACGATATTCAGTCGCAGGCGTGGACGCATCGTGCGCACCCGGTGGGAGAGGCGCAGTGAGCCAAAGTCTCCCGCCCACACCACCGCCGTCTGCCCATCGCGCAGGTGGGGTAGGGCGGCGTCAAAAAAGGCCTCCTGGGCGAAGGCGGGTACCACGAAGTGGACAAACTCCACTCCCTGCAGGGCCTCGGCGGCCTGGGTGGTGACCTGCTCCAAGCCGGCCCAGCCCTGGATGCCAATGCCGGAAAGCTTGATCTTGCGGGAGTCAAACACTGCCTGCATGCGCCCGGCAAACTCGGGCAACTCGAACAGGCGCACCGCATGGCCCTGGAGGGCCAACTCCGCCGCCATGCAGTGGCCACCGTGGCCTCCGCCCAACACCGCTATGGGTTTGTCCATGTCTCTCCTCCTCCGCAGTCACCAGCATCGCGGAGTCCTTCCACAGGAGAAGGCAAACTCCTGCCAGAAGCTTTGCCTACAGCAAACGACAGACCGCAGGTTCCGGCTAAAGCAGGCAGAAGCATGGACCTGGAGGTGCCGGCACGACGGAGCCCAACCTCACGCCCTACGCGGCTGTGTCTGTCAATGGCTGCATGCCTCATGCGCGGGAGCTCCGGCGCCCACCACCCGGGGTAGCGGCGGGACGTCGGGGGTGAGCGTGGAAAGGGATAACGGCAGCATACCTACGCATATCACGGCCCCCGGGCGGGCAGGCGATGCTCCCCGCATGGCGCCGCCCCGGGGAGAGGTGCCGCGGCCAGACCGGGGAGCCTGTCCAGGACGGTTCCGATCCAGGCTACACGCCTGCCGGCAGGCACGCGAGTAGCTGTTGCCTGGTGCCCCAGGCGAAAGGTGCACACCGGCGACCTTAAGCGCGTTCCCCTCGAATGATCCCCTCCTCCCTCAGCCACTGCGCCGTCAGCTCCATGCCCTGGGCAAAATCCACGCGCGGGGTATACCCCAGTTCCGATTGGGCCCGGGCAATGGAGAAGTCCTGATGCGTCCCTAGCAGCTGCACGGCCATCCGGGTCAGCAGGGGCCGCGACTTGCCACGGAGCAGGATATTGGCGCCTTCCATGGCTACTCCCGCCGGGTACGCCACGGCATACGGCAGCACCGGCTTCCGCACGGAGACGCCGGCCAGGCCGGCCAAGGCGTCCACAAACTCTTCCCAGGTGACCGCCGAGCCGTCGGTGATATTGTAGGCCCGGCCGCCGGCTTGGGGCGCCGCCAAGGCCAAGAGCACGGCATCGGCCAGGTTATCCACGTAAGTCATCCCGGCGATGATCCGGCGGGATCGAAAGAAGGGGAAGAAGCCCTGGCGGATCTGGGTGATAAAGTCCACGACAAAAGAGCGGGAGCCCGGACCGTAGATGCTCGCCGGGCGCAGGATGATGCTCCGGTCACCCGCCAGTTCCAGCACCCGCCGTTCTCCCAACAGCTTGGTGTCGTTGTAGTAGTTACGGGACACCAGCGGGTGCTCCTCCGTTACCTGCAACCGGTGCGGGTACCCATACACGTCGGTGGTGCTGATATGCACCAACCGGCTCGCCCCCGAGCGGGCCAACGCCGATGCCACCTGGCCGGTGCCCAACACGTTGGCCCGGTAGAAAGGTTCCCGCGCCCCCCAGTCCTGCACGTGTGCTGCACAGTGCACCACGGCCTCCGCGCCCACCAGGGCCTGCTCCACCGAGGATCCATCGGTCACATCGCCCCGGAACAGGCGTACCCCGGCGGACTCCAGCCGGCGGAGGTATCGCTCCTGGCTGGTGGGCCTGACCAGGGCCGTGAGCCGGTGCCCGGCCTTGACCAGGCTTTGGGCCACACGCCTTCCGACAAACCCGGTCGCCCCGGTAAGCAGGATGTTCACGGTTCTCCCTCCCTAATGGTTCCACCATGTTCGGCCGGGGCAGGCAGAATCCTTTCGGACAAAACAAGTCGCACGCCCGGCCAGAGGGGGTAGCCCGCGCGAGGCGGCACCGGGAAGCTCGCCCTCGACGACCTCGGCTTCCCGCCACCCCCAGGTCTTCCTGCCCGCCCTGGTCGCTAGAGCCCGGCCAGCACCCGGGCGGCAGGAACATCCGCCGGCGCCAAGGGCACCTCCAGCAGGCGTTCCCGGGGTATCCAGGCGCAGGCTTGGCCCTCAAGACCCCGGGGCTCTCCTGACATAAGCCGGCAGTGATAGACCAAAAGGAGGATGGCACCAGATGCATAGGCGTGGTAGTGGACGTGGAATATGCCGCCCACTTCCACCTCAAGCCCCAACTCCTCCCGGAGTTCCCTGGACAGGGCCCCTTCTGGCGACTCGCCCGGCCCCAGCTTACCGCCGGGCAGTTCCCAGCGGTGCTCCAAATGGCTGCCCGGGGGCCGGGTAGCCAGGAGCACGGCACCGTTGCGTTCGATGAGGCCGGCCACTACTACTACGGGTAGCTGTTGCTGCATGCCTTTACTCCAGCTCTTCCCATCCGGTGAATGCGGCCAGACGGCGGCCAGGCCCGGTAGCCCGGCGCAGCTTCGGCGTGGCCAGCGGGAGTCCTTCCAGGAGGATAGGGCGCCCGCCATGGAGAATCAAGCCCGGATGACACAGCAGTCTCCCCAGTATGCAAGCATCACCGTTCTTGGGAGGTATCAGGCATGCAGTTGCACGAGGCCAAGGCTCTGGTCGATGCCAAAGCGGCGCGGCTGGAAGCCACCATCAGGAGCATCTCCACCTTCCTGTACGAGCACCCGGAACTCGGGCTGGAAGAACACCGGGCCGCCGCCTATCTTTCCCGGCTCTTGGCGGAGCGTGGGTTTCAGGTCGAGCCAGGTCTGGCCGGCCTGCCCACGGCGTTCTCAGCGGTGACGGGCGGGCCCGGGCCGACCATCGCCTTTATGGCCGAGTACGACGCGCTCCCGGCCGTGGGCCACGGGTGCGGCCACAATCTTATAGCGGCCACGGCGGTGGGCGCCGCTCTGGTCCTGCAGGAGCTGGCCCTACCGGCGGTGCGCATCATGGTCCTGGGTACTCCCGCCGAAGAGACCGTGGGCGGAAAGATCGCCATGGTGGAGGCCGGGTCGTTCCAGGGGGTGGACCTGGCCCTCATCGCTCACCCGGGTCCTAGAACTCGTGTGGGCTGGCCGTCGTGGGCCTCCCACGCCCTGGAGATCCGCTTTGCGGGCAGGACCGCCCATGCCGGCGCCCATCCCCAGGCGGGCATCAATGCCCTGGACGCCCTGATCCACACCTACCTTTCCATGCGTACGCTGCGGCTGCACCTGAGAGATGACGTACGCATGCCCGGCATCATCGTCAAAGGTGGGGAGGTGGCTAACGTCGTGCCGGAACTGGCCGTGGGCCGGTTTTCCCTGCGCGCCGCCGACTGCCGCTACCTGGAGGAAGTGGTGATTCCGCGGGTCATAGATTGCGCGCGCGGCGCCGCGTTGGCTACCGGGGCCTCCGTCGACTTCGCCTACTACGAACCGCTGTTCAGAGACGCCATGCACGTTCCGGCGTTGGTCCAAGCGTGCGCC
This sequence comes from Clostridiales bacterium UBA8153, assembly GCA_003449495.1. Lineage (GTDB taxonomy): Bacteria > Bacillota > Sulfobacillia > UBA8153 > UBA8153 > UBA8153. Next base: position 8,024 of record DMHJ01000042.1, on the reverse strand, counting down.
GGCCACTTGGAGCAGCTGGGGTTTGCCCCGGAACCCCCGGTGCCGGGCACCGGAGGCGGGGTTACGGACGTGGGCAACGTCAGCTGGGTGGTACCCACCCTTCAGTTCATGTATGCCATGGCGCCGCCGGAAGTAGCGGGCCATAGCCGCGAGTTTGCCGCCGCTACCCTGGATCGGCCGGGCCAACAGGCGGCCGGCCGGGCCGCCCGGGCCCTGGCTTACCTGGCCCTCGATTACATCCTGGATGACAGAGTACGGGAAAACGTCTTGCGGGAGTTCAGGGAGAAAACCTCCGGGACTCGCCCGGCGGCAGCGCCGGGACCGGAGTCCGGCCGGCCCGCTCAAACCGCAGTTACACCGGCAGTGGCCGCCTTCCGGTTCCATGATGGCCGCGGGTTGTGACGCCGGCTCTGGGGTGAGCCTTGAAAAGGGGCCGGCGTTGTGATAGTATCGAGCTGGCAAAAAGCGTATAAGGTATGCTCCGCTGGGGGTGCCCGTTGGCTGAGAGAGAGCGCGCCTCTCAACCCCAGAACCTGATCTGGTTAGTACCAGCGTAGGGAAGCGGACGGTTGTGGAGCCGGCTTCCCCCGAAGCCGGCATCTTTGTGCTTGCGAGGTGTTGCCCATGGCGTTTCCCTCCGCCCTAACCGTGGCCGGCTCCGACTCAGGGGGCGGTGCCGGCATTCAAGCCGACTTGAAAGTATTCACCGTGCTGGGGGTGTACGGGGCCAGCGTCGTCACGGCGGTGACCGCCCAGAACACCTTGGGAGTGCACGCCGTGGAGGTGCTCTCTCCGGCCCTGGTACGGGCCCAGCTGGACGCGGTCCTGGCAGACTTGGACCTCCAGGCGGTAAAGACGGGCATGCTGGGCACACCGGCGGTGGTCCAGGAGGTCGCCCGGGCCCTGAGAGACCGGCGCCTTCCCCTGGTGGTGGACCCGGTGATGATAGCCAAGGGAGGGCACGCCCTCCTGGATCCGGCAGCCAAGGTGGCGGTAGTGCGACACCTGCTGCCCCTGGCTCTGGTCGTCACTCCCAACCTCCATGAGGCCGGCGCCATCACGGGTCTGGCCATCACTTCCATGGAAGATATGGAGCGGGCCGCCCGCCGGTTGGGAGAGCTGGGCCCCGCCTGGGTGGTGGTGAAGGGTGGACACCTGGAAGGAGACGCCGCCGACCTGGTGTGGGACGGTCACACCGCCGCCATCCTCCGCGCCCGCCGCGTGGACACCCGCCACACCCACGGCACCGGTTGCAGCTTCGCCGCCGCCATCACCGCCTTTCTGGCCCGGCAGGACCCGGTACCCCGGGCCATCCGGCGGGCCAAGGCCTTCATCACCCGGGCCATTGAGCACGCGCCCGGGTTAGGAAGCGGGCACGGCCCCACCAACCCCATGTACTGGCTGGGCAGGGAATGTCCGGAGCATCTGGAGGAGGAAGAAGAGCATGGACCTGGCCCCGGTTGCCGCCCAACTGCTCCTTAAGGTGCGGCAAGAACGCCCCCTGGTTCACAACATCACCAACTGGGTGGTGACCAACGTCACCGCCAACGCCGCCCTGGCCCTGGGCGCCTCGCCGGTGATGGCCCATGCCCAGGAGGAAGTCGAAGAGCTGGCCTCGGTCAGCCGGGCCCTGGTGCTGAACATCGGCACCCTCACCCCGGCCGTACTGGAGGCCATGATGTTGGCAGGCCGGGCGGCCAACGCCGCCGGCCGCCCGGTCGTTCTCGACCCGGTGGGTTACGGGGCCACCGCCTTGCGTACCCAAGCTACCAAGAGCATCCTCAAGGAGGTAAAGGTGGATGTGCTCCGGGGTAATCCGGCGGAAATTGCGGGCATCGGCGGCCTCTCCGCCAGCATCAAGGGCGTGGACTCCGGTGCCACCGCCCACCCGGGCGCGGTCATTGCCCGGCGGGTAGCCGCCGACTACCGCCTGGTGGCTGCCGTCACCGGGGCCACCGACTACATCAGTGACGGGCGCCGCCTGGCCCGGGTGGAAAACGGCCATCCTTGGCTTACCCTGGTCACCGGCACCGGCTGCATGGCCACCCTGGCGGTGGCCGTCTTCGCTGCCGTTGAGCCCGACTACCTCAAGGCGGCGGCCTGCGCCCTGGCCTGCTACGGCATAGCTGCCGAGCTGGCCGCGGGTACCTCCTTAGGGCCGGGCACCTTCGGCGCCTCCCTGCTGGACCGGCTGTATCTCCTGCAACCGGAGGAAGTGGCGCAACGGGCCCGGGTCACCCTGTACAGCGGGGGGAGTGAAGAAGCGTGAAATGCGACCGGCTCAGGCTCTACGTAGTTCTGGATCGGGAGCTGTCCCGGGGTCGGGGCTTGAGCCACGTGACGGAGCTGGCCTTGGCCGGGGGGGCGGGGGTCATCCAGCTGCGGGGCAAGACTTGGTCGGGGCTGGAGCTCTACCGGGAGGCCGTGGCCCTGGGTCCCTTGGTCAAGTCTTACGGAGCGCTGTTGATCATCAACGACCGGGTGGATGTGGCGCTGGCCGTCCAGGCCGACGGCGTGCATGTGGGCCAGGAGGATCTTCCCGCAGAGGCGGTGCGCCGGCTGCTGGCTCCCCGGGGCGTGCTGGGAGTATCGGTGGGCTCGCTAGAAGAGGCCCGGGCCGCAGCGAAGGTGGCGGATTACGTCAGCGTGGGACCGGTGTTTCCCACTGCGACCAAACCGGATGCAGGCCCCAGCGTGGGCCTGGACCTTTTGCGGCATGTAGCTGCGGCAGTGGGGGTGCCGGTACTGGCCATCGGAGGGATCCATGCCGGCAATGTTCAAGGGTGCGTCCAGGCCGGGGCGGCGGGAGTGGCAGTGGTATCGGCCGTCGTGGCAGCCGACGACCCGGAAGAGGCGGCGGCGGCCATCTTGCGGGCAGGGTGGAGGGACGCCGGTGCAGGTCAAGGATGTAGGTGAGTTTGGACTCATACGGCGCTGGGAGCGTGAGCTGGCGCAGGATCCGGAGCAGGTAGCGCAGGGCATCGGCGACGACGCGGCGGTGCTGGATTTCCCGGGCGGCCGGCAAATCCTGGCCACCACGGACACGCTGGTGGAGTCGGTGCATTTCGACCTCGCCTTCACCAGTCCCCGGCAGCTGGGGAAGAAGTGCATGGCCGTGAACCTCAGCGATATCGCCGCCATGGGCGGGCGGGCCCGCTATGCCCTCATCGCCCTGGGGCTGCCGGGTAGCACGGAGCTGGCCTGGCTCGAGGACCTCTACCGGGGCCTACAGGAAGAAGCGTCGCGCTGGTCGACGTGGATCGTAGGCGGGGACACCGTGCGCTCGCCATCGGGCCTGGTCATCACCGTCACCGTCCTGGGGCAGGTTCCCCAGGGCCGGGCGGTGCCCCGTAGCGGCGCCCGGCCGGGCGACTTGGTGGTGGTCACCGGCGACTTGGGCGGTTCCGCGGCGGGTCTCGCCAGCTTGACCAGGTCCCCCTCTCCGGTCGAGCCGGGGGTATTGGAGTACGTACGGCGCCGCCAGCTGGAGCCCATCCCCCGGCTGGCCGAAGGGGAGATCATGGCCCATCACGGCGCCTCAGCCATGATCGATGTCAGCGACGGCCTAGCCAGTGAAGTGAACCACCTGGCCCGGCTCAGCCGGGTGAGGGTGGTGGTGGAGGAAGAAAGCATCCCCATGGCACCGGCCACCCGTACCCTGGCCCGCGTCTTGGAGGCCGACGCCTTAGCTTGGGCCCTCAACGGCGGAGAGGACTACGAGCTGGTGTCCACCGTGGCGCCAGAGCAGTTCGCCGCCATGGCCCGGGCAGTACGGGAGAGAACCGGCACCTGCCTTACCGTGGTGGGCCGGGTGGAAGCAGGAGCCGGCTGCTACTTGATGAAGGAGGGAAAGCGTCGCCGGCTGGAGCCCACCTCGTACGATCATTTTCTCACCACCTCAGGTCCCAGCAGGACCTCGCCCTAGCCGCAAGCACGTCGACATGGCGAGGTCCTGTCTAGCACCACGGTCCCGGACCAGTACCGCTCAAAGCGCTCGTGGGGCAGGAAGAGGTCGAAGCGCCCGTCACCGGCTCGGACGTGATTACCCCGCGGAACCCGCGCACGTTCAAGACAAGTGCACGTTTTCGCCGGACCGTCTGGCCTCAGCCTACAAGACTGCGGTAGGAGATGCTCAACGGGCCGTGCTGCGGGTCTACAAACGAAGGATGTCTCCACCGGCGCCCGCTGTAGGCTACAGACCCGAACTAGCACGGTGCAGTCGCAGGCTTACTTGGCCTGACCACAGCGCTTGACCTCCGCACCAGCCTGGTGGCGAACTCCGCTTGCCGGCCGGAGGCCGAGGAACCAGCCCAATGGGGAGTGGCCCACCGCTACCGCCATAGTAGCTGGCATACTGCCCGGGGATTACCGGCATCATCGTCGTTTGCCGGAAATGCCCATGATTGAGCAGGGGAGAATCCTTGGGAAGGCCGTTCTTGCCATGATGGAGCCGATTGAACTCTGGCCTACACCCCCGAAGAACTGCAGGCTTGCCTGGAGCGCGAAGGCAGCTTTATCCGGCATATTCTCCACCAGCCCGAAATGATGGAGTGTCGATAGCAGTGAGGGACGTACCTGCCTGTTGCCCCGGCCACCCGCAAACAGCCTGTCCTGAGCCTCAGGCTTGCCATGACGCTGGCACGACACACGTACCCAGCCCATAGACCGGTGCTCAGCTTGCTGGCGGCCCAGCAACCGCAGACTCACAAGGAAGAGATAGCGGTAGCGGCCCAGTCCTGCCGGCATTCGACCTGTCAACCTAGCCGCCCCCACAGTTGTCAACGCCGGCGGTATTCCCAGCACAACCCACTGCCACCTCTTGGGTGGGGAATTGCGTGACAGGCCGTCGGATAATCACCTCAGGGGCCAGTTTACATGCCGGCACCATGGGGGGAGCGTGCCCGCAATAGTGGATGTGTCTGCCGCCAATAGCTTCGCAGCGACTTCCTCTGTCTTGGCTCAAAGGCCATACTCGCCCCCTGACCCGGGTCCCGCCGTACACCGGGCCGGATGCGTAGCGTCTCTCCGCGGCACCGGCCGGGCCGGCTCCGCCGGCCCGGGTCGATGGCGCAGTGGTCGTCTCAGAGCCCGGGAAATGGGGCGGTCAACCGCGTCCGGCCTGTTCACGGATGAGGCTGAGGGCGATGACGTTGCGTTGGATCTCGTTGGTCCCCTCGTAGATCTGGGTGATCTTGGCATCCCGCATATACTTCTCGGCCGGGTAGTCCCGCATATACCCGTAGCCGCCCAGCACTTGGACGGCTTCGATGGCCACGCGCATGGCCACGTCCGAGGCAAACAGCTTGCACATGGCCGACTCCCGGGCGTAGTCCTTGGCGCCGCCATCAATGGTGCGGGCGGTGGCGTAGACCAGGGACCGGGCGGCCTCAATGTGGGTAGCCATATCCGCCAGCTTGTGCTGGATGGCCTGGAAGGAAGAGATGGGCTGGCCGAACTGCCGGCGCTGGCGGGAATAGGCGAGGGCGACGTCTAGGGCGCCCTGAGCCAGCCCCACACTCTGAGCCCCTACCCCTGGGCGGGCCCGGTCTAACGTCTTCAGGGCGAGCACGAAGCCGCTGCCTTCTTTGCCTAGGAGGTTCTCCTGGGGAATCCGGCAGTCCTCAAAGACCAACTCCCGGGTGGCCGAGCAACGAATGCCCATCTTCTTCTCTTTCTTGCCGAAGGAAAAGCCGGGCGTGCCTCTTTCCACCAAAAAAGCACTGGCACCCCGGGCTCCGCGCTTCTGGTCGGTGAGGGCGATCACCGTATACAGGCTGGCTTCCCCGCCGTTGGTAATCCACTGCTTGGTGCCGTTGAGCACATAATCATCGCCCTGACGCGTAGCGGTGGTGGCCATGGCGGCAGCATCGCTGCCGGCCTCGGCTTCGGTCAATCCAAAGGCCGCCAGCCGGCTTCCCGAAGCCAGCTCCGGCAGGAAGCGGGCCTTCTGCTCCGGGCTACCCGCCAACACCAGTGGCAAGGAACCCAGAAAACTGGCGGCATAAGTCACGGCCACCCCGGCGCAGGCCCGGCTCAGTTCCTCCACCACCAGGCAGAGGTCCAGCACTCCTCCGCCCAGTCCCCCATACTCCTCAGGGACGGATACGGCAAACAGGTCGGAAGCTGCCAGCGCCTGTACCGCGTCGTGGGGGAACTCCTCTCTCTCATCCAGCTCGGCGGCGATGGGTTTGACTTTCTCTTGGGCGATGCGCCGCGCCAAATCCCTGATGATCTCCTGCTGTTCGTTGAGGAAATGGTGCATGACCTACGGCATTCCCCTTTGCTGCACATCCAAGCTCGTCCAAGTGAGCGTAGCACAGGCTGAGATAGAGTGTCAATCAGACCAGTTTCCAGTCCAGGTGCCAATCAGCGGCGGCCGGAAGGGAGAGCGGGAGGCAATTCCCCGTATATCCAGCGATAGGCAAGCCAGGAAGCGAGGACTTTCCCGATGTACTCCCGGGTTTCCCGGAAGGCGGCCACCCCCGGCAGGTCGACGGTGTCCAGGTAAAGCGGCGACTCCATCCACCGCTGCACGCTGCCTCTCCCCCCGTTGTAGGCGGCGATGGCCAGTGTCGCATTGCCCTGAAAAACCTGGAGAAGGTTGGACAGGTACCAGGTGCCGTAGCGGATGCTGGTGGCAGGATCAAAAAGCTCCTCCAACACGAAGGCCTCGCCCAAGCGCTGGGCAATCCAGGCCCCGGTGGACGGGATGACCTGCATGAGGCCGCGGGCATCCGCCCAGGACATCACCTCAGGCTGGAAGTGGCTCTCCTCGCGCATGACCGCCCACACCAGGAACGGATCCACCTGGTACCGCTCTGCCCACTCCCGGACCAGTTCATCAAAGGCCCGGGGATAGGCCAGCCGGTAGACTTCCGGCGTCGGCAGCCGGGGCAACAGGCTCATGCCGATCCACACCGCCCGGTGATACAACCCGCGGGAGACAAACCATTGCCCGATGGCGACCTGCTGTTCGGGAGCCGCCCCGCGTAAGGCCACCTCCACTTCGATACGGGCCCATTCCAGGCCGTACTCGCGGGCCAACGCGTTGGCCACTTCCAGTGCCGGGAGTGGACCGGGCTGTTGCGCCCCTACCGTGGTCCAGTCGGCGGTGTAGGCACCGGCCAGCCAAGCCAGTCCGGGAGAAAGCCGCGGGATGAAGGCATCGGCGGCAGCCTGGCGGCCCGCCCGCGCGTGGATGAGATGGGCGCGCAGTGCTGCCTCGTCGGCTACCCGGGCGCCGGATGCCGCCAGTTGGGCATAGACCTCCAAGGCGCGGGCGCTGTTACCCTGCCTTTCTAACAACACGGCTCCTCGCCAGCGAGCTTCGGCATCGGTGGAAGCCAAGAACGCTGCGATGGCTTCGGTCATGCGCCCCTGGGCTTCCAGCACTCGCCCCCGGCCGGCTTGGCCGTCGACGCCCAGCCGGCCATACTGTCCCAGTGCCGCCTCCAGCTGGCCATTCCGCTCCAAGGCCCGCGCATACTCCGCCCGGGCGGTACGGTCGTCCGGCAGCAGCCGGAGGTAGGCGGCGAAGTCGGTCGTCGCCGCGGCCAGCTCGCGCAGGGCCGCACGCGCCCGGGCGCGCTCCAGTATACCGGCAGGCCTCTGGTCTTGCTCCACGACCCTCAGGGCCTCCCGGTGCAGCCGGGCCCGGCGAAACGCGGCCGCCGCCACTGGCGCTTCGGCCAGGCGGCCGATGGCCTCCACGGCGGCGGCAGCGGGTAGGGCCTGTTTCCATGCGGTAAGGGCTCCCGGCACGTCCCCGGCCTGCTCCAGGTTGGTGGCGTGTTCCTTCCGTACCTCGGGATCGGCCCAGCGGGACAGAGCCTCGGCGTAGTGAAGATTGGCCCGCGCCCTATCCCCCCGGTCGCGCAGGAGGCGGGCCAGCGCCAGATGGGCGTGATAGGCCACGCCATCGGCCCGCGCGGCCAACTGCGTAAGGGCGGGGACGTCCGCCTCCCGGGTGGCCTGCGCCAACTGGCGATAGGAAGCGAGTAGGGGATCCGGGGGGGCCGGGGGAT
>DMHJ01000210.1 GCA_003449495.1 Clostridiales bacterium UBA8153 | reverse complement strand
GCCCGCCATGTAGATGGCGCGCACCCTCTGGGCGAGCACCCCGCTATGCTTGTCGAGCCGGGCTTCCGTGGCCTCCAGCTCGCCTTCGACGGTGCGCACCCGGTCGCTGGTGATGGACATCTGCAGGGCGATGTATGCCAGCTCTCGCTGGGAGAGCACCAGCTGGCGCTCCAACCGGTTCAGCTCGGCTAGAACTCCGGTCTCCTGTCTCGCAGCTTCCGCCAAGGCCCGCTTCTGGTCCTCGATGTCCTCCATGATGCGCTGGAGCTCCCGCTGCTTGGCCTGGAGCTCCGCCGGGGAAGCCACCGACGGAGGGCTGACCAAGGCGGCCACCAGCCCGAGGCAAAGGAGCAGGGCAACCAGGCGTCTGGCGGACAGGACGGCTCAACCCCCTTGCACGTTCAGAAACCTGCGGACGGCAATGACGCTGCCCAGCGCACCGATACAGGTGCCGGCCACCACCAACAGGCGAAGGACACCGGCCAGCTCATCCCCCGGTGGCACCAAGGGCAGAAACGGTATGGTGGCGGTGATCGCCGACACCAACCGGTAGTACCCCTGCTGGACGGCGATGGCGGCCAGGGTGGACCCGACCAGGCCTAGAAAGACGCCCTCCAAGGTGAATGGCCCTCGGATAAAGGCATCGGTAGCTCCCACCAGGCGCATGATGGCAATCTGATGGCGGCGGGCAAAGACGGTGAGCCTGATGGTATTGGCCACGAGAAAACAGGTGGCGACGGCCAGGGCCAGCACCAACCCGAAACCCCCCAGCCTGAACAGCCCGGTGATGGCCAACAGCCGCTCCACCACGCCCCGGGCATAAACCACCTCTTCCACACCGGGCAGTCCCGCAGCGAAAGCGGCCACTTCGCCGGCACGCTCGGGCCAAACCAAGCTCACTTCGATGGAGGCGGGAAGTGGGTTCATCTGCGCCAGGCCATCTAATAACCCCTGCTGGTCCCCTAGTTGGCGGCGCAGTCGCTCCAAGGCCTCTTGCCTGGAGACAAAGCGGGTCCCCCGGACGTCGTCCCGCCCCTCCAGGGTGGCCATGAGCTGGCGGGCCCGGCTTTCCTGGACATCGCCTTTAAGGTAAATGGCGACTTCAACCTGGTCTTCCAGGGCGCCCGCCACCTTTTGGATGTTCATGGACAGCAGGATGGTCGACCCAAGCATAAACAGGCAGAGGGCCACCGTGCTCGCGGCAATGACACTCATCAGGACATTCCGCCTGATGCCTACCACGGCTTCTTTGAGGGCGTGGGCGAAAAGACCCATCACCGGTAGGCCCCTCTCTCCTGATCCCTAACTACCCGCCCGCCGGCTAACTCGACGACCCGCTTCCTCATGGAGTTCACCAGCTCTTGGGCGTGAGTGGCGACGACTACGGTAGAGCCTAGGCGATTGATGTCCTCCAGCAGGCTCACAATGCCCCGGCCGGTGTCCGGGTCCAGATTGCCCGTGGGCTCATCGGCCAGGATGATCAGGGGATCGCGAACCATGGCCCGGGCCAGTGCCACCCGCTGCTGTTCCCCGCCAGACAGCTCGCCGGGCCAAGACCGCAATCTGCCGCCGAGCCCCACCAGCCCCAGCACGTGTCTCACCCGGGGCTGGATCTGGCGACGCGGTGTCCCCGTGACTTCCAAGGCAAATGCGATGTTCTCGTATACCGTCTTATCGGGCAGCAGCTTGTAGTCTTGAAAGACCATGCCGATACGGCGCCGGAGAAAGGGCACTTCCCGTGGGCGCAACGAAGCGACGTCCTTGCCACCTACCAGCACCCGGCCCTGGCTGGGCATCTCCTCACGATAGATGAGTTTGATGAGGGTCGACTTGCCCGCTCCACTGGGACCCACGAGGAACACAAACTCGCCCTTGTTGATCTGTATATTGACTTCACGCAGGGCGTGGACGCCCCCGGAGAAGGTCTTCCACACGTTGGCCAGACAGATCACCGCGGACACCTCACAGTTCCACCTGGCATTCGACAGGATTGGAGGTTTTCCCTCCTATTCAGGGAAACTTGTAAAGGTAACGCCGGTCGACCGCGAGATGACGCCGGCTGTGGAACCTCTGCCGTCACGGCTCGCCGCAAGACCGCGCCGGCGGTGCCGCCTAACCAGCTGGGAGCATCGAGCCGGGGGACAAGGAGAGGGAGCCGGCCGGAAAGCGCAGTCGGTGTCTTGGGGACCAGACTTCCGGTAGCCGGGCCGCGACAGGCTGACATGACTCAACCGCCAGGCGGGCGGTGTGAAGGGCCGCGACGGGAACAGTTGTGCGGAGCTCGTGACGGCCCCCACCAAGGCATATCCAACGGAGAATGCACGAGACGAGCACACCCGTCCTGTAAACCCGGCCCGGCTACGGCGCCCTACCCGTCCCTGACTACCATGGCCTGCCGGGCGGCCTCGGCCACGCGCAACGCAGTGAGCCCGTAATGCTCCAGGAGCTCACCGGCCGAGCCGGACTGGCCAAACCGGTCCCAGATCCCCACCCGCTGCACCGGAACGGGATAGGCCTGGCTGAGCCACTCGGCCACGGCGCTACCCAGGCCACCCACCACGGTGTGCTCCTCGGCGGTGACTACGGCGCCGCAGCGCACGGCCGACTCTTGCAGAGCGCCGGTATCAAGGGGCTTAATAGTATGAACGTTAAGTACTTCCGCGTCAACGCCCTCCTGTTCGAGGAGCTCTGCCGCCTCCAGGCACGCCCGTACCATGATGCCGGTCCCCGCCAGGCATACGTCACGACCTGCCCGTAGCCGGTGAATGCGCCCGGGCTCGAACCGGTAGCCGGTGGGCGTGACCACCGGTACCGGATGGCGGCCCAGGCGTAAGTACACCGGACCATCCAGCCGGGACGCAGCCCATACCGCCTGCTCGGTCTCCTGGGCATCGCAAGGGCAAATGACCGTCATACCGGGGATCACCCGCATCAGGGCCAGGTCTTCGATGGACTGGTGAGTAGCCCCGTCCGCCCCGACCGTGATCCCGGCATGAGTCGCGGCGATTTTCACCCCGAACCCGGCGTAGGCAATGGACTGGCGGATCTGTTCATAGGCCCGGCCAACGGCAAAAATCGCAAAGGTGCTGGCGAAAGGTACTTTTCCGCAAGAGGCCAGCCCGGCGGCGGCTCCCATCATGTTGGCCTCGGCAATGCCGAAATTGAAGAAGCGTTCCGGGAACTCCCGGGCAAACTTGGCGGTCGTGGTGGAACTGGACAAGTCCGCATCCAGCACCACCACCCGGTGGTCGGCGTGCCCCAGCGCCAGTAGGGCATCGCCGTAAGCTGCGCGAGTGGCGATGTCGGCCATTATGCACGGCGCCTGGATAGCCCCGGCTCGTACCATGCCCTACCCGGGCAGCACTGGTGGCCGCCTCCGGTACCAGGCTTTCGCTCCCTTCATGGTGTAAGTGAACGGTCCGCCCGCTGCTTTGCAGGCGGCCTTCTCTCCTGCCGGAAGTGCCTTAGCGCCGCCCGGGCGGCCTACCGTGCCCGCAGCGGGTGTAAGGCCCGACTCACCGGTGGGCCACCGGCGGCGCCGAGGTGACCTAGGGCTTCCTCCAGTTGAGCGCGGCTGGGGGCCCGGCCGTGCCAGTCAACCCGGCCCTCCATAAAGGGCACACCCCGCCCTTTTACAGTGCGGGCCAAAATGACGCTGGGCAGATGTCCGGCGCCGGCTTGATCGATGGCCGCGCTGATCTGGGCAGGATCGTGGCCGTCCACGGCATACACCTGCCACCCGAAGCCGCGCCACTTGTCCGCCAATGGTTCGATGGACATGACCTGCATCAGCCGGCCGTCGATTTGCAGGCCGTTGCAGTCGACCACGGCGACCAGGCGTCCCAGGCGGTAGTGGGCGGCGCTCATGGCCGCCTCCCAATTCTGACCCTCTTGGAGTTCCCCGTCGCCCAAGAGCGCGAACACCCGGTATTCTAGCCGGTCCAGGCGCCCGGCCAGCGCCATGCCTACGGCGATGGAAAGACCCTGTCCCAAGGAGCCGGTGGACGCATCCACGCCGGGCGTCCTTTTTGCATCCGGATGACCCTGCAGCCTCGACCCTAGCTTTCTCAAGGTGCCCAGCTCTTCGACCGGGAAGAAGCCCAGCTCGGCCAAGGCCGCGTACAGCACCGGCGCGGCGTGGCCCTTGCTCAGGACGAACCGGTCCCGGCCGGGCCACGCCGGGTTATTGGGATCAACCCGCATGACGTGGAAGTATAGGGTGGACATGATCTCCGCGGCCGACAGGGAACCTCCCGGATGGCCAGACCCGGCCTCGGTGATCATCTCCAACACCTGCCACCTCAATCTGGTGCTCACGGCCAAGAGCCGGGTCCTGGTCTGGTCGTCCAAACCGGATACCTCCTAGTTCATCTCTGCCTGTCCGCCAGGTACTGGCGCAGCACCGCCAGGGTAAAGGCAGGCAACGCCAGCTGGCGCCGCCAGCGCTTGGGTTCGCGCAACAGCCGGTAGAGCCACTCTAGACCTTGCCGCCGCATCCAGACTGGGGCCCGGGGCACCACGCCGGCCAGGACGTCAAAGCTTCCGCCCACACCAACGGCCACCAGGTCCTTCCAGTGGTCCTGATAGGCGGCGATGAATCTCTCCTGGCGCGGCTGGCCTAAGGCCACCAGCAGCAGACGCGGCCGCTGGCGGGCAATGCGCCTGGCCATCGCCCGCTCTTGATCCGAGTCAAAATACCCGTGGCGCGCGCCGGCGATGGTCAGCCCGGGCTGGGTTTTACGCAACCGGGTCACCAGGGTATCCAGCACCCACGGCCTGGCGCCCAGGAGGAACACCGGCCAGCGGTGGTTCTCCGCCAGCTGAAGCAGCTGGGCGGCCAACTCCACACCGGGAACCCGCGCGGGAAGCCCCGGAGGGTGCAGGCGGCGGGAGGCCCACACCACACCGGCACCGTCCGGCAACACCAGCGTCGCCCGGGCCAAGCTGGCAGAGAGCGCGGGATCTCGTCCAGCCATCATCACCAGCTCGGCGCCGGCGGTTACGACTTGGTGGACCCCTCCCCCTTCGGCCAACCCCACCACTACTCTGAGAGCTTCCTCCCGGGTAACCGGGTCAAACCCCACGCCAAGCACCGGTATGCGCCTCAACCTCTGCACCCTTTCCGTGCCGGACTGGCACCGACTTGGTTCCACGACGGTATTCGAACTCCTGCTCCCGCTCTACAACCGGGGGACTGTAGGTTCGTTGTATGGCATCCGGGGTATCCCTTCACCCGAGCTGGCGGCCGGCTTGGCTCCCCTCTTTCTCAGGATCCGGAACTCGTCCCAGGCCCACTCTTCCCTGGGAAGAAGCGGCCGCACTACCAGGGCCCGCCAGTCGCCCTTACGGCCCTCGGGTTCTGGCCACGCCCGCTCCGCTGGAGGCTCCTGCATGACCCCAGCCGATGGCACCCGGGCGAAACAACCAGATCTTCTCTCAACGCCCCCATCCCCCTGGTTTCTCAAGACTTTGACGTGACCCTGCCTCCCCGCCGTCTTGCGTTTACACCTCCCTGCCGGTGATATATACTTACGGTGTCCTGCTCTCCCATACGTGCAGGACCGAAGACGTCGCTTGACCGCCTCACCACTAGGCACCCGGGGCGGAGGCGCGGGCGGCACTGCACGAGCGGGGGACTGGCTAGCAGCGGTAAAGGCAGCTTCGATAAAATCGTCCCGGCTCGAAACTGACCGGCAGCAAAACTCGACGTTCCAGTACTGTGCAACTACACCACCAGGGGGGCGTCATGCCAAAGGTCCTCTTAGCTGGTTACTATGGTTTCGGCAACACCGGTGATGAAGCCATTCTCGCGTCGACGGTCAACGCCTTCCGGCAACTGGCGCCCGAACTGGAGCTGACGGTATTATCGGCAGAGCCCACTGTTACGGCTAACCGGTACCGGATAAGCGCCCTGCCCCGCCTGGATTTACCCACCGTAGCGGCGGCCATGTCTAGATCAGACCTGTTCATGCTCGGCGGCGGCAGCCTCCTACAGGACGCCACCAGTCTCCGCTCACTCCTCTACTATCTTACGCTGCTCAATATGGCCGTGGCCGCGAGAAAACCGGTAATGCTCTACGCCAACGGGTTCGGCCCGGTGACCAGCCGGGTGGGAAGGGCTGCCTGTCGCTGGACCTTGGACCGGGTCAGCCTCATCACCCTCCGCGACCAGTGTTCCCTCCGGGAGTTGGGCAAGCTGGGGATCTGCCGTCCACCCATGCGGGTGACTCCAGATCCCGTTTTTCTGCTGGAAGCGGCGCCGGCGGAGGTCGTAGAGGGTATCCTGCACCGGGAAGGCATCGCAGGCTCGCGAGACGGACACTTGGCGGTGGCTGTACGCCACTGGCGCGGTTTCGATCTGAAAGTCCTGGCCGAGGCATTGGACCAAGCGGTGCGCAGGACCGGTCTTAAGGTCCTGTTCATTCCCATGCACGGGGAAGCTGATCGACGCTGCGCCCGGGAAACGACGGCGCTCATGAAGCACCCCGCCCAAGTGCTCCAGGGCACCTACTCGCCCTCGGAACTGCTGGGGCTGGTGGGCACCGCCCAGCTGCTTGTGGGCATGCGCTTCCATGCTTTGGTGTTTGCCGTTTCCCAGGCCGTGCCGGCTGCGGCCATTGTCTACGACCCCAAGGTCAGCGCCTTGGTCTCCGAGCTAGAGCTGGCGCAGGCCGGATACGCTACCGCGCTGGACCCGGAACAGGTGTCCGGCACGGTGGAGAAGCTGTACTTAGAGCGGGCCACTTCCCGGGAACGCCTGGCCCGGCTGGCCCAGAGGCTACGCCACGATGCCTCCGCAGGTATCAGGGAAGCGCTGGCGCTGCTTCCCCAGGCCGGCACCCCAGCCCTACCTCTCCGTGACCCGGTGACCACCCCTTACCATGACGACGAGGGGTGTAACGGCAAATAGTCCGCGCCCATCGCCCCGGGGCACAATAAGCAGGTGGTTGGCTGGTACCGCCTCGCCCATTCTCAGGTCGACGCCCCGGGTCACGTTGGCCAGCCCGCCCAGGAGACTATCGATGGCGGTGGCCTGCCCGGACCGCAGGACCAGTTCGGTACCCGCCTCGCCGATAAGCCGGGCCCCGGCCGGGAGGTCAACCACTACCAGGGCGGTGCGTGTGGCCACGTGCTCGGTAACCCAGCTTAGCGTGACCAGGGGATCCCCGGGCGAACCGGGTTCGGGCAACTGGGCTCCCACCGTCCTCCCGTGCCAGAAACCGATCCCCAGCAGCAGCCCGGCCGACAAGAGGATGGCC
>DMHJ01000115.1:16781-21341 GCA_003449495.1 Clostridiales bacterium UBA8153 | reverse complement strand
GGCCGCAGAAGTCATCCCCGTCACCTCGGTTGACGGCCGGTGCATCGGCACCGGCAGGGTGGGGCCGGTCACCCACTTGCTCATGGAAGAGTACCGGCGGCTTACCCGGCGGGAAGGAACGCCCATCTTCGCGGACGCACCGGGAGATTGGGCCGGGACGGGTTGACCGGGAGAAGAAACGGGACCAAGCCGCCACGCGCACCGGGGCCTCGCCCGGGCCGCCGCGCTTACCGGAAGCTGCGGCCGGCTGCTCCGGCGCGGGGTTTGCCGTGAGCACCAAAGGAACCTGTGGCGGGCGCCGGCGGGCCCGCATGCACCAAAAAGGAATTCCTCTGCTTAGGTTGAATAGCTGCCTGCGCACCCATGCGCAGGCTGAGGCGGGCCGGGACGCCGGGGGTTCCCGGCCGGCCGCCGGACAGTGCCCTGCGGGCAGCACGGCAGGTGCCGTTGGATGGCTCCACCAAAATTCGTCGGCGGCGCTGCGTCCCGGCGTGGCCGTAGCGGTGCCTTGGTCGTGGGTAGGGGAACGCAAAAGCCGGGCTCGGCGAAGAGCCCATGTAGGGGGACGCAGGGTTGTTGAGTGAACTGTGGAACGTCTTCTTGGCCATGGCGCGGGTGGGGATCCTGGGGTTCGGGGGAGGGCCTTCCTTTATTCCCCTGGTCAGGATCGAGGCCGTTGAGAACTTCGGCTGGCTTACCGGGGACGACTTCGTGCAGGTGCTGGCCATGGGCAACACGTTGCCCGGGCCCATCGCCACCAAAATGGCAGCGCTGATCGGTTACCGGGTGGCAGGTGTCCTGGGAGCCGTAGCCGGCCTGCTCGGCATGGTAATGCCCTCGGCCATAGCCATGATTGCCCTCTACCGGTTGTACCTGGCGTTTCAGGGCCATCCCGCCGTCGGCGGCATGCTCCGGGCCGTGCGCCCCGTCATCATCGTCCTTCTGACCATGATGGTGTTCGACCTGGTACCGCGAGCCTTGGACGTGCCGGTCATCCTCATCGGCGTATCCAGCTTCCTCCTAATCCATACGGCCGGCATCCACCCGGCAGTGGTGGTAGTCGGCGCGTTGCTCCTGGGTGCGCTGGCGCTGCGCTGAAGTGCAGCCGGACCCATATCCCGGCAAGACCGCTTGGTGCGTTAGCTTCGCCGGTCAGTGACGGACCCCGGGGGCCCGTGCCGGGTCGCGCGCCGTAGACCCGGGGCACTCCTTGCCCGGCCAGGCCCCTGACCGGCGGGCAGGAGAGACCCGGTGGCCATGGCTTGAACATCGTACCGCCGGCAAGTGGAGCCATGAACGGTGGCTTCTCTATGGGTCTAAGCCGGTGGCGGCGTCTGTCCTCCCGGACGACCTCGAGGCTCGTTGCGCCTCAGAGGACGGAACCACTGCAAAGCCCCCCGGCTCTTTTGTTGCCTGCACCAAACAGGCTGCCACGCATGCTGCAGAGGCGCGGTGAATCCATCACCGGGAAGAGCTGCCGGCTCCCTCTCTGCCGCCGGCAGGTTGCACGAAGCTTGGCTTGGTTGTACCACGGCACAGTCCGGCCCCACGTGGGGGGCGTCATTTACCGGCGCTGCGCCGTCGGGGGGCCTGCCTGCAGGTAGCGCGAGGGGAGGGCGCGGCCGAGGGCCAATTGGAGGCGTTGCGTCGCGCTCCTTACCAACTCGAGGTCTACCCCGGTCTCCACGCCCATGCCGTGGAGCATGTAGAGCAGGTCCTCGGTGGCCAAGTTGCCAAGGGCGCCGGGCGCGAAGGGGCACTGGCCCAAGCCGCCGGCCGAAGCGTCAATGGTGGTAATGCCCAGCTCAAGAGACGCCAGTGCGTTGGAGAGAGCCGTCCCCCGGGTGTCATGGAAATGCACGCCCAGCTGGCCGGCCGGGATACCGGCAAGCAGTCGCTCCAGTAGTTTGCGGACCGCACCCGGAGTGGCGGCTCCAACGGTGTCGGCCAAGGAGAGTTGGTGGCAGCCCAGCTCCACCAGTTCCCGGGCCACGCGGGAGACGCTGTCTGGATCGACGGGTCCGTCGTACGGGCACCACCAGCAGGTAGACAGGTAACCACGTACGAAGAGCCCCGACTGACGGGCCTCGCCCACCAGGTCGCGGAATCGCCGCAAGGATTCGCCTACCGTCATCCCGATGTTGGCCTGGGTGAAAGCTTCCGATGCCGCGGTAAACACCGCTATGGCCTGGGCTCCACTCTCTTGCGCTCGTTCTAGTCCCCGCCGGTTGGGAACCAGCACCATGTAGGTGGCGCCGGCCCGGGGTCGTAGCCGTTTGAGCACTTCCCCGGTGTCGGCCATCTGGGGTACCAGGTCCGGCCGCACGAAAGCGCCGACCTCGATAATGCTGAGTCCTGCGGCGACCAGCTCTTCAATCAGCGCCACCTTGGTCTCAACCGGGACTTTCCCCGGCTCGTGCTGCAGACCATCCCGGGGACCTACCTCGACCACCCGGACCTGGGCCGGCACACGTCGGGGCATGAGGGAGAAGTCACGGCCCATGCTCGGTCTCCGTCCCTTCCTCCACTTCCACCACGAGGGCCCCGTTCTCTACCTGCGTTCCCGTCTCGATGGTACGCACTACTCGCCCAGGGCGGACCGCACGCACCAGGTGTTCCATCTTCATGGCCTCCACCACATAGAGGGGATCTCCCGCTTGCACCGGCTGGCCCGGACGCACCAGTACCCGAGAGACCACGCCGGGCATGGGCGAACCCAGGCCCCCGGCTACGGTAGCGGCCCGATCCGTCTGCGGTCTTGGGCGGTGGACCTCGTAGGTCTGTCCCTCCCAGTGCAGGCAAACCCGCGAGCCCTCGGCGGCCCAGTGGATGTGTAGCCAGCGCCCGCCGCAGTGGACGGCCCAGACCCCGGGCAACAGCGGGTGCACTTCGA
This sequence comes from Clostridiales bacterium UBA8153, assembly GCA_003449495.1. GTDB lineage: Bacteria > Bacillota > Sulfobacillia > UBA8153 > UBA8153 > UBA8153. The sequence goes on along the minus strand of DMHJ01000115.1, from coordinate 18,448 downwards.
GTCTGATCTGCCCACCGGCAACGTGGACGATGGCCGCCGGACCTTGTAGCTCGATGGCGTACGGCATGGTTCGCTCGCCGGAAGCCAGGGTGCCCCTCTGCCAGCTCATGATAGCCTCCAACCGCGTAAACCGGCCCAGGGGTCCTGAAAGGAGATCTCCGGGGCGCCAGCCTTCCGGGTGGCCTCCGGTTTGGTGCGCTGCTGTTCCACCAGCATCGCCGCCACCGCCCAGGCCTCGGGCGGGAGGTCGGCCGGTCGCCACTGTCCCAAGTGGTCGGTGAGAAACTGGGTGGAAAGGTCGCCGGCGACGAAGGCCGGGTGCTCCAGGATGGCACGCAAGTGCGCGAGGTTGGTCCGGGGTCCGAGTATCACGTACTCCTTCAGGGCCTCGACCATCCGCCGGATCGCCGCCGGACGCGTGGGCGCCCAGGCTACGACCTTGGCCAGGATGGGATCGTAATGGGCGGGAATGTGCTGCCCCTCGCGAATCCCAGAGTCCACGCGCACTCCGGGCCAGCGCGGTTCGTGGAGGTGCAACACCCGGCCGGAGGAAGGGACAAAGCCCCGCTCCGGATCCTCGGCGTAGACACGACACTCCAAGGCCCAGCCCCTCGGCGTGACGTCCTCCTGGCACAGCTCAAGGGCATCGCCCGCAGCTAGGCGGATCTGGGCCTGAACCAGGTCGATGCCCGTTACCATCTCGGTTACCGGATGCTCCACCTGCAGGCGCGTATTGACCTCTAGGAAATAGAAGTTCCTCCGTTCATCCACGAGAAACTCGACGGTGCCTGCGTTGACGTAGTTGGCGGCTCGGGCTACGCGCAGGGCGGCTTCACCGAGGGCCGCGCGCATGGCCCCATCGACCAGGGGGGAAGGGGTCTCCTCAACCACTTTCTGGTGCCGGCGCTGGATACTACACTCCCTCTCACCTAGGTGCACCATGTGGCCGTGGGCGTCGGCCAGGATCTGGACCTCGACGTGCCGGGGGCGCTCGATCAGTCCCTCGATGAGCAGGGTAGCATCACCGAAAGCCGCACTGGCCTCACGCCTCGCCGCCTGTGCCTCGCTTTCGAGATGGTCAGCGTCCCATACTGCGCGCATACCCTTCCCGCCCCCTCCCGCGGCGGCCTTCAGTAGTACCGGCAGACCGAGTTTGAGGGCGGCCTCTCGCACGGCGCCCGCGGCGGTGCCGGGGTCGTCCACTCCGGGGATGATGGGCACGCCGGCCTGAGCCGCCAACCGCCGGGCCTGGGACTTGTCGCCCAGGATGCGGATGACTTCCGGCGGCGGACCGATGAAGACGAGGGAGGCGGCGCTGCACGCAGCAGCGAAATCCGGGTTCTCCGCCAGGAAGCCGTAGCCGGGATGGACGGCCCCGGCACCGGTACGGCGGGCCGCCTCGATCAGGCCCTCGATGTGCAGGTAGGACCGGGCGGGTTCCGGCGGACCCAAGAGCACGGCCTCATCGGCCAGGAGCACGTGGGGCGCCAGGACGTCTGCCTCAGAATACACCGCCACGGTGGCAATGCCCAGCTCCCGGCAGGCGCGGATGATGCGCACCGCGATTTCGCCCCGGTTGGCCACCAGGATCTTCCTGAACCTGCCCGTTGCTGACCGGGCGGCACTCGAGCCTACGGTGCCCATGAGGGTTTCCGCTTCTGGAGAAA
>DMHJ01000115.1:7742-16355 GCA_003449495.1 Clostridiales bacterium UBA8153 | reverse complement strand
CCCAGGGCATTTCCGGCACCAAGCGGAAGAGCTCCTTGACCTGAGCGAGGGCCTGCGGGCCTCCTGCCAGCAGTAGTGAGGCCCACCGCCCCACTACCTCACCGGGGTCGTCCGCCACCTCTTGGATGAGGCCCAGGTCCTGGGCGACGGCCGCGCTGAAGCGCTCCCCGGTAAGGGCTGCGTAGAGTAGCCGGTGGGGGGGCACCTTCCTCAGCAAGTACGGGAAGATGGTGGCCGGAACCAACCCCAGCCGCACTTCCGACAGCCCGAAAACCGCATCCGGTGTGGCCACCGCCAGGTCGCAGGCGGCCGCCAGTCCCACTCCCCCGCCCAGACAGACGCCGTTTACCCGGGCGATCACCGGCTTCGGGCAGTGAGCGATGGCTTCCAGCACGGAGGCCAGGATAGAGGCATCCGCGCGATTCTCCTGTGGACTGGCCGTACCGGCCGCCCGCATCCCCTGCAGGTCGGCGCCGGCACAGAACGAGGGCCCCTCGCCGGCCAGCACCACATAGCGGGTCTGTTCGCACCTGGCTGCCTCGCGAAACGCCCGGGCTAGACCGGCGGACAACCCGGCGTCCAGGGCATTATGCACGCGTGGCCTGCACAAGGTGATGGTCATCTGCGGCCCGGCCGTGGAGCAGCGTAGTACGTCGCTCACGGCTACATCCGGTAGACGCCCGGCTTCATGCGCTCGATGGGCGCGTTCAGCGCCACCGATAGGCAGAGAGCCAGGACGTCGCGGGTCTTGACCGGGTCGATGATGCCGTCGTCCCAGAGGCGGGCCGTGCTGTAGTACGGGCTGCCTTCGGCCTCGTACTTGTCCAGGATCGGCCGTACGATGGCTGACTCCTCCTCAGGGGAGAGTACCTGGCCCTCGCGGGCCAATTGCTCGCGTTTGACGGTGACCAGGACACCTGCGGCCTGCTCCGGGCCCATGACACTGATGCGGGCGTTGGGCCACATGAACAGGAAGCGGGGTTCGTAGGCGCGGCCGCACATACCGTAGTTGCCGGCTCCGTATGAGCCTCCGATGACTACGGTAAAGCGGGGGACATTGCAGGTGGATACGGCGTGAACCATCTTAGCGCCCGCCCGCGCTATTCCCGCCGCCTCGTATTGCCTGCCGACCATAAACCCGGTAATGTTCTGCAGGAACACCATGGGGATACCGCGTTGCCCGCACAGCTCGATGAAATGCGTGCCCTTCTCGGCGCTCTCCACAAAGAGCACCCCGTTATTGGCTACGATGCCGACCAGCATGCCCTGGATGCGCGCGAACCCGCATACCAGCGTCGTCCCATAGAAGGCCTTGAACTCGGCCAGCCGACTGCCGTCCACAATGCGGGCGATCACCTCCCGCACATCATAGGCGGTACGCAGGTCCACCGGCACCACCCCGTACAGCTCCTCCGGCGAGTAGGCGGGGTCCTCTCCGGCGGTGATGTCCAGGTCCGGCTGCTTCCGGTGGTTCAGGGTAGCCACGATGCCACGGGTGATCTGCAAGGCCTGGCGGTCATCCTCGGCGTAATGGTCCACCACCCCCGACCGGCGCGCATGCACATCGGCTCCCCCAAGTTCCTCCGCAGTCACGTCTTCACCGGTGGCGGCCTTCACCAACGGCGGCCCCCCGAGGAAGATGGTACCCGTTCCCTTCACGATGACGGCCTCATCACTCATGGCCGGGACGTAGGCACCGCCTGCGGTACAAGAGCCCATGACCGCGGCGATCTGGGGAATCCCCGCTGCCGACAGCCGGGCCTGATTGTAGAAGATGCGCCCAAAATGCTCGCGGTCCGGGAAGACCTCGGCCTGAAGCGGGAGGAACGCGCCTCCGGAGTCCACCAAGTATAGGCAGGGCAGCCGGTTGGCCAGGGCGATCTCCTGGGCGCGCACGTGCTTCTTCACGGTCAACGGGTAGTAGGTGCCGCCCTTCACCGTGGCGTCATTGGCTACCACGACGCACTCGACGCCGGACACGCGGCCGATACCGGTGATGATGCCGGCAGCCGGCGCTTCGCCATCGTACATGCCCCAAGCTGCCAACGCCGATAGCTCGACGAACGGCGACGCGTAATCCAGCAGGCCGTCAACGCGCTCGCGGGCGGTCAGCTTCCCTAACGACCGCTGGCGTGCCAGCGCCCGCCCGCCACCTCCGGCCTTGACCAGTTCCAGCCGCGCCCGCAGCTCTGCCGCCAGCGCCTCCTGATGGCGGTGACGCGCCAGAAACTCCGGCTCCTGGGTCAGTACCCGAGATGCGATGGCTTCCATGCGCCGCCTCCTTTCCCACCGGCTTCACGGCTTTTCCCACGGAAGTTGCCGGCGGCCGTCGATCCCATGGGCTTGGGCGGCTACCGTCCGGCCCTCTGGGCAGGTGCCGTTTTCCTCCAGGACCCAGCGGGCGGGACGATTTCGCCCCGGAGCAGCTGCCCTCCGGGCCAAGCCGAGCTCGCCCCGGTTCCGTAGTGGGCCCCGGCTCCCTATTCGCCGAATAGATCCGCTAATCCTCTCCGCCCAGACCCCCGTTCCTCCGGTTCCGGCCAGTCGCCTGCCTACCGGGGCCCTGCGGGCATGGACCGAAAAAGGGACCCGGGAATGAAAGACGAATAAATCAGATGCATGCAGCCGGGCGCCACGGCGCCTATGAGGTGTGGGTAGCCCTCGGCTGGCCGGAAACGTCCGGCGACCACTCTGCCCTTCCGGGAGGTGCCAGCCATGGACTTTGACCTCACTGAAGAGCACCGGCTCATCCGCCGCACGGTGCGGGAATTCGTTGACCGGGAAGTACTACCCTACGCTGCGGGCTGGGAGGAAGAGGGAAGCCTGCCGGAGCGCGTCTTCGGCGTCATGAAAGAGCTGGACCTCTTCGGCCTCCCGTTCCCGGAAGCCTACGGGGGAGTGGGCTCGGACTACCTGGCCTACATCCTGGCCGTGGAGGAGATCGGCCGGGCCTCAGGCTCTCTGGGGCTAACTTACGCGGCCCACGTGTCACTGGGAGCGGCGGCTTTCCATCATTTCGGCTCCGAGGAGCAGAAGCGCCGGTGGCTGGTCCCCTGTGCCCGCGGTGAGGTACTGGCGGCCTTCGCCCTTACCGAACCCGATGCCGGTTCCGACGCTGGCGGCATCCAGACCGCGGCCGTCCGCGACGGCTGCGAGTGGGTGATTAACGGGACGAAGTGTTTCATCACCAACGGCTCGCTCGCCGGCTATGTGGTTATCGCCGCTATCACCGACCGGGAGAAGGGCATCCGGGGTATTTCCAACCTGGTCGTCCCCGCCGGTACTCCCGGATTCCACATTGGCCCGGGCTACCGCAAATTGGGACTGAGGGCCTCGGATACCGTCGAGTTGGTCTTCGAGGATTGCCGGGTCCCGGTAGACCACCTGCTGGGTAGTCCCGGAGATGGTCTCCGGCAGTCGCTCCGCGTTCTGGACGGGGGGCGCATCAGCATCGCGGCCCTTTCTACCGGGATCGCCCAGGCCTGTCTCGATGCCTCTCTGATCTATGCCCGCGAACGGGTCCAGTTCGGGAGAAGCATCTCCGGCTTCCAGGCCATCCAGTTCAAGCTGGCGGACATGGCCACCGAGGTGGATTTGGCCCGGCTGGCCGCCTGGAGGGCCGCCTGGCTTAAGGACCATCATCGTCCCTACACCAGGGAAGCGGCCATGGCAAAACTCTTTGCCTCCGAAGCCTGCGTGCGAGCCGCCCTGGAGGCCGTCCAGATCCACGGCGGCTACGGCTATACGGAAGAATACCCGGTGGCCCGGTACCTTAGGGATGCCAAGCTCATGACCATCGGGGAGGGCACTTCGGAGATACAACGCCTGGTGATCGCCCGGCAATTGGGCTGCTAACTTCCGGGGAAGAGCCGGCAAGGGAGAGGCTGCCTCATCTACAGGAAACCCCCGTGGCCGCCTGCGGGCTTGGGCAGTTGTGGTCACCTCCTGCAAAAGGACGCCCAGAAAGCTTTCCCGCCAGACGAACATACTGTTCGCCTTGTCAAGGCGGACGGGATCTGGTATCATGCCCATGGATAGATGCGCCGGGTCCTCCGGCGTTTCTTGCCCTTTATCCACAGACTGTTGATAAGTCTGTGCATAACTTGTGAGTAGTCTATTAGCTGGGCCGGGATTGAAAACTTCAGCGGTACCTTGGGTTACGCGCACTGAATGGTCTGGCAGTCAACGGTAAGCACAAGCTATGTCGATGCATGCATGAGTAAGCCCTGGTACCATAGGTCATGGCCAGAAGGGGGCGCTAGGGTTTATGCAGCGAGATCTAGGCCAGCTCTGGGATCGTACCTTGGACATGATGAGACACGAGGTCATGAAGCCTAGTTTCGAGGCCTGGCTCAAGAACACTGCGCCCTTGGCTCTGGATGGAGACGTCTTGACGGTGGCGGTGCCCAACCAGTTCACTAAGGACTGGGTGGAGTCGCGCTATGCTCCCGTCCTCCATCAGGTGTTGAGATCGGTTACGGGCAGGCATTTACGCGTGAATTTTCGGATCGTGGAACACATGAATACCGCCTCGCCCCCGTCATCAGACGAGGGGACGGTCCCCCCATCCACTCCTTCCGGCAACGGTACTAGTGGGAGAGGGTTCAACCCCCGCTATACATTTGACACCTTCGTGGTCGGGCCGGGCAACCGCTTTGCCCATGCCGCTTGTGTTCATGTGTCCGAGGCACCGGCCCGGGCCTATAATCCCTTGTTCATCTATGGCGGCGTAGGCCTGGGGAAAACCCATCTAATGCAGGCCATAGGCCATTTCCTTCTCCAGAGCAAGCCCAGGATCAAGGTCATCTACGTTTCGTCCGAGACCTTTACCAACGAGCTCATCGCGGCCATCCGGGACGGTAGGACGGCGGATTTCCGCAACCGCTACCGGAGCGTCGACGTATTGCTCCTAGACGATGTGCAGTTCGTGGCCGGGAAGGAGAGCACCCAGGAGGAGTTCTTCCACACCTTCGACACGCTACACCAAGCCGCCAAGCAGATCGTCATTTCCAGCGACCGGCCCCCCCGGGAGATCTCCACCTTGGAAGCCCGCCTCCGCACGCGCTTCGAGTGGGGGCTCATTGCCGATATCCAGCCCGCGGATCTGGAGACGCGAATCGCCATTTTGCGCAAGAAGGCCTCTTCCCAACAGTTGGTGGTGCCCTCGGAGGTACTGACCTTTATCGCCACCAGTGTGGAGACGAACATACGGGAGCTGGAAGGAGCTTTGCTGCGCGTGGTAGCTCTCTCTTCGCTCACCGGCCGCCCCGTCGATCTGGAACTCACCGAGGAAGCTCTGAAAAACCTCTTCCCCGATCCCCTGCAAAGGGCCATCTCCATCGACCTCATCCAACGGCAAGTGGCCGCCTTCTACCAGTTGACCGTTGATGACCTCAAGGAGAAAAAGCGCACCCGGGCGGTGTCGTATCCTCGTCACGTTGCCATGTACCTCTGCCGTGAACTCACCGACTTTTCCCTGCCGCGCATCGGTCATGAATTTGGCGGGAGGGACCATACTACCGTCATCCACGCCTGTGAGCGCATCCGCGGGGACCTGAAAGAGTCCCGTGACCTGCAAGGAACCCTGCGCTCTCTTGTCGAACTCATCCAGGGGAGTACCCGGTAGACAACTTGGTGGATATCCAGTGGACAAGCGGTGGACAAGGCGCAGCAGCATGGCTTTCTGTGGAAGATCTGCTCCTGATGCCGGATCCATCCCCAACTTGTCCCCAGGGAATGAGGGGGCACAAGCAGGAATTCGAAGTCAATCCACATTTTCCACAGTCTCTTCTACTATTACTGATGATCTTTAATGATCAAAGTCAAAGCTCGATGCATGTGGACTATTCGCTAAGAATGGAGGGCCGGAAGTGGAGATCACCATCAACCAGGAATCGTTACTGTCGGCAGTTCAAGTAGTCTCCCGGGCAGTGGCCACCAGACCAACCATGCCGGTACTGGGGGGCATCTTCGTCCGGGCCAGCGTGCCTGACCGCTTGTACCTAACGGCCACCGACCTGGACGCAGGCATCTCCCTGGTGACCACGGCTCAAGTGCACAGGCCCGGGTCCGTGGTCCTACCTGGCAGGATGCTGGGCGAAGCCGTCCGGAAGGCCCCGGCCGGCGCCATCGGGCTGGCCACCGACCCGGGCAACTTCGTCACCACTATGACTTGGGGGCACCGGTCTTCCCTGAGCATCCACGGTATCGAGCCGGAGCAGTTTCCCTCCTTGCCCGAGCCCAGGGAGGAGTGGGGTATCCAGGTCAAGGCTGGGGAGTTGCGTGCCATGATCCGGCAGACCGGGTTTGCCGCCAGCCAGAATGAGAGCAGACCCATTCTAACCGGCCTGCTGCTTGAGGTAAGGGACGGCAAGCTGTGGATGGTGGGCGTGGATTTCTCCCGCATGGCCCTGCGTACTCTCACGCTGACCGGGCAATCCGAAGGCGGCCAGCAACGGGCGGTGGTCCCGGCCAAGGTCATGGGGGAAGTGGCCAGGCTACTGTCTGGAGATGATGAGCTGGTGCATGTGGTCTTCTCCAGTAGCCACGCTTTCTTCACCATGGGCAGCATCACTGTGCTATCTAGGCTCTTGGAGGGGCAATTCCCCATGTATGCCCAGCTGATACCTGCGGAAGCAGAGGTAGTTACCACGGTAGGCATCGACACTACGGCTTTTCTTGAGAGTTGCGACCGGGCCGCCCTGGTGTCTGACGAACTCGACCGCACCGTGAAGCTGCGCTTCCAAGATGACCACATGACGGTGCTTGCCGCTACTCCCGATGTGGGCATGCTTACGGAGGAACTGCCGGTGGAGCTGACTGGGGAGGAGATGGAAGTGGCCTTCAACACCCGGTTCATGCAGGATGCACTGAGAAACGTGGTCACGGAGCGGGTGGTGTTGAAACTGACCGGCCTCGAATCGGCGGCCATCTTTTCCATGGAAGAGCGGGAGGACTTCACTTATGTCCTGATGCCTCTCAAGAGTCCGGGAAGCGCTTGATGGTTAAGGAAGTGCCCATCCGGACCGCGTGCATCAAGCTGGACAGTTTCCTCAAGTGGGAGGGCATCGCTTCCACCGGGGGACAGGCCAAGTTCCTGGTCGCCGGCGGGAGCGTCTCCGTGAACGGGCGACCGGCTTACCAGAGGTCGCTCCTGCTACGGCCCGGGGACTTAGTTGAGGTGGCGGGGCAATCCTACCGGGTGAGCAAGGCTGAGTGAGAGGTGGACCCGTTGCACGTTAGGGAGCTGGTGTTGGAGGACTTCCGGAACTATCACCACCTGGAGCTGGCGTTTTGCCCGGGGTTGACGCTCTTGACGGGAGGAAATGCCCAGGGCAAAACCAACATACTGGAGGCCATCTACTGGGTAGCCACCGGGCGGTCGCACCGCACCCTGGAAGAGAGGGACCTGGTCCGCTCCGGAGAGGCCGGCTGTCGGGTGAGGGCCGTAGTGGATGCTGGTGGACGCCAGTATGCTTTGGAGCTCTCCTTCCACCAGGCGCAGGGCCGGCGCTTCTCCATAGGAGCAAAGCCTTACCGCCGGGTGGACGGCACCGATTCCGGCCTGTACGCGGTGCTGTTTGCCCCGGAAGACTTGGAGCTGATCAAAGGGCCTCCCGTCAATCGCCGTCGCTTTCTAGATGAAGAGGTTTTCCAGGGGTCGGCCGGGTACCGCCGGGCGCTGGCCAGCTATAACCGTTGTCTTGCCCACCGGAACCGGCTGTTGAAAGACGCCGGAGGAAGCAGGCTCTCCGCCAGCCTCCTGGACCCCTGGAACCGGCAGCTGGCAGAGACCGGCGCGGCGGTGACCCGCCTGCGCCGGCAAGTCATCGCGTCCCTCGCTCCCGGGGCCGCCCGGGTGCAGGAACGACTGACCGGCGGTGCAGAGAGGCTGCAGGTGGCCTACCGGCCGTCGGGTTCCGATGACAGCGGAGAATTTGTCCGGCTCCTGGAGGCAAAGGCCCACGAGGAACTCGCCCGGGGCGCAACGCTGGCGGGGCCGCACCGCGATGAGCTGGCTTTGGAGCTGGAGGGGAAGCCGCTACGCACACACGGTTCTCAAGGGCAACAACGCTGTGCCGTGTTGGCATTGAAGGCGGCGGTGGCCGAATACCTGCGCTCAAACCTGGGCAGTACGCCGGTGCTACTACTTGATGATATACTTTCGGAGCTGGACCGGCGACGCCAACATGAGCTAATGATCATGCTGGGCACCGGCAGCCAGACCATCATCACCAGTGTCACCCAAGGTTGGTCGCACCAGGCCGCAGCGGATCCGCTAGTCTACGAAGTCAAAGCCGGGACGGCCAGGAAGGTGCAGAGGGCATGCACAGGCTAGCCGGGGTGGTGGACCAGCTTTTGGGCAAGCTGGAACTGGGTAAGCAGGCCAGGGCCTACCAGGTGCTGAGCAGGTGGCCGGTGGTAGCCGGGAAGGAACTGGCCAGGCACTCCCAGCCGGCACGGGTGGCCGGCGGCATATTGTTTGTGAAGGTGCAGTCTCCCGTATGGGGACAGCAGATCTCGCTCCTCAAGGGCACCATCTTGGCCAAGATACGAGAAGAAGTGGGCAAGGGCATCATCCGGGACATCCGGTGCGGTCCCGGCTGGGACCAG
>DMHJ01000115.1:0-7326 GCA_003449495.1 Clostridiales bacterium UBA8153 | reverse complement strand
GCGGCTCTGCGGGCCGCTGGCCGACCGGGAGCTAGCCGGCGCCATGGTCCGGGTGGTCTCGCAGCAATTGGCACTCCGGCGCCGCCGCCTGCAACAGGGCTGGGTCGTCTGCCGGACGTGTCGCACCCTGGCACCCCCGCGGCCCGGTGGCACCTGTGGGCTTTGCCTGGATGGAGAGGGTCGTCGACGCCTGGATAAAGCCAGGTTGCTGTTGTCCCAAGTCCCCTGGTGCGCCTTGGACCGGGTCCAGCAGGAAGTGCCGGGGCTTACCGCCGCCGAGTACCGGCAAGTGAAAGAAGCCCTGGCTGCCCAGTGGGAAAGCGCCTACACGCGCTCGGTAGGCAACGACGCCAGGCTGGCCGGCCAAAGCGCCAGCCTATTGGCCATGCTGCATTCGGGCCGGCCACCGGGTCAAGGAGATCCCGCGGGGCCCTTGAGCCAGCTACCCGGCAGCCAGGCCATCCCTGGCCCGCGGGAGAAGCGGCGCCACCGGAAGAAGTAGGGGAGGCTCTGTCCTGCGGCACGTGGAAAGATTCGCACAGGAGGAAGCCATATGTATCTGCACATCGGAGCCGATGCGTGCGTAGCTATGCGGGATGTGGTGGCCATCATCAGCCATAAGCTGATGGAGCTTTCGCCTGTGAACCGGGAGTTCATCGGTTCGGCTGAAGCTGAGCGCCGGGTCTTCCGGTCCGCAGACGGGCGGTTCGCCTCGGCGGTAGTGACGACGACCGCCGTGTACCTAACACCGACCACCCCGGCGACCCTGGTCAGGCGGGCCCGATCGGGGTTTGGCTCAGGCCAGCTGGGCAGGGAGGCTCGAGCTTAGAGGGTGTGACCGGCATGGCCGGTTGAGACTGGGGGGCAAGCCGTGGAGAAGGAGACGACCAAGCCGGGAAACGTCCCGGTCGCCAGCTATGACGAAAGCCAGATCCAGGTATTGGAGGGCATGGACGCCATCCGGCGACGACCCGGAATGTACATTGGGTCGACCGGATCACGCGGTCTGCACCACCTGGTCGTCGAGGTAGTGGATAACAGCGTTGACGAAGCCATGGCCGGAGCCTGTACCGAGATCCAAGTGAGCATAGGCCGGGACGGCTCCGTCACCGTAGTCGATAACGGCCGCGGCTTTCCGGTGAAGAACCACCCCCAGCTCGGGCGGCCTGCGGTGGAAGTAGCCCTGACCACGCTACATGCGGGCAGCAAGTTCAACGCCGGAGCCTACAAAGTCTCAGGTGGGCTCCACGGCGTCGGGGTGACGGTGGTCAATGCCCTTTCGGAGTTTCTTGAGGTTACGGTCCGGCGGGACGGGGGCTTGTACCAGCAGCGGTACCGGCGGGGGGTTCCCGTCACCGAGCTCATCCGGCTGGGCGATGCCACCGGCACCGGCACCATCGTCACTTTCAAGCCTGACCCGGAGATCTTTGAGGAGACCGAGTTTTCCTTCGAAACCATAAACCAGCGCTTGCGGGAGCTGGCCTTTCTGAACCGGGGGTTACGCATCCTTCTGACGGATGAGCGTACCGGCCAGCAGGTGGACTACTGCTTTGACGGCGGCATCGTGTCGTTTGTGCAGTTTCTGAATAAGAACCGGGACCCGCTGCACCCTTCTCCCGTTTATTGCCAGGGACAAAGGGACCAGATCGAAGTGGAAGTGGCGTTCCAGTATACCGATTCCTACAATGAGCTGTTCTTCTCTTTCGCCAACACCATCCGCACTGCGGAAGGCGGAACCCATGAGTCCGGGTTCAAGACCGCCCTCACCCGGGTGGTTAACGACTATGCCCGCAAGACCGGCTTGATCAAGGACAACCAGGCGAACCTGACGGGTGAGGACATCCGTGAGGGTCTGACCGCCGTGGTCAGCATAAGGCTACCCGACCCGCAGTTCGAGGGTCAGACCAAGACCAAGCTGGGCACCACCGACGCCATGGGGGCGGTGGCTTCGGTGGTGGGTGAACAGCTGGCGGCTTTCCTGGAAGAAAACCCGGGGCCGGCCAAGAAAATGGTGGAAAAAGGGGTGTTGGCGGCCAGGGCCAGAGAGGCCGCCCGCCAGGCCCGGGAACTGACCCGGCGTAAGAATGCTCTGGAGCTTACGGCGTTGCCGGGCAAGCTCACCGACTGTGCCACCCGGGACCCGGCCGAGTCCGAGCTGTTTCTCGTCGAAGGCGATTCCGCTGGAGGCAATGCCAAGCAGGGGCGGGACCGGCGCGTTCAGGCCATCCTCCCCCTGGGAGGGAAGATCCTGAACGTAGAGAAAGCGCGCCTGGACAAGATCCTGAACCACGAAGAGATCCGGGCCATCATCACGGCGGTGGGCACGGGAATCCTGGACGATTTCGATCTAGATCGAGCCAGATATCACAAGGTGATCATCATGACCGACGCCGACGTGGACGGCTCTCACATCCGCACCTTGCTGCTGACGTTCTTCTACCGGTACATGCCCCGTCTCATCGAAGCGGGCTACCTTTACATTGCACAGCCCCCCTTGTACCTCCTGCGCAAAGGGAAGCAGGGACACTATCTCTACGGCGACGGCGACCTCGAGCACTTCTACCTGCGGCACGGGCGGAACGGCTGGACAGTCCAAAGGTATAAAGGCCTGGGGGAGATGAGCCGGGAGCAGCTCTGGGAAACCACCATGGACCCCGACCGGCGCACCTTGCTGAAGGTGAGCGTCAGCGACGCCATCCAGGCCGACGACATTTTCACGGTACTCATGGGGGACAAGGTCGAGCCGCGGCGTGCCTTCATCCAGAGCAACGCCCGTTTCGTCCGCAACCTGGATACCGTAGGCTGAAACTGGTAGCACAAGAGAGGTGTGTGGCTTGGAGGGCGGCGAGGGCAAGGTCCTGGACATCAGCATAGAAGAGGAAATGCAGAAATCCTACATCGACTACGCCATGAGCGTCATCGTGAGCCGGGCCCTCCCGGATGCGCGGGACGGCCTCAAGCCGGTGCAGCGCCGGATTCTCTACGCCATGCAGGAGCTGGGTATGTCCCCGGACAAGCCCCACAAGAAGTGCGCCCGTATCGTTGGAGAAGTCCTGGGCAAGTACCATCCCCATGGAGACCGGGCCGTCTACGATGCCATGGTCAGGCTGGCCCAGGATTTCAACAGTCGCTATCCCATGGTGGACGGCCACGGCAACTTCGGCTCCATGGACGGAGACGCGGCGGCGGCCATGCGCTATACCGAAGCCCGGCTGGCGCCCTTGGCCACCGAGCTTCTGCGGGATATCGACCGGGAAACCGTTGACTTTAGCCCCAACTTCGATGACAGCCTCCAGGAACCCCAAGTACTGCCCGCCCGCTTTCCCCAGCTCTTGGCCAACGGCTCCGAGGGGATAGCCGTGGGCATGGCCACGAAGATCCCCCCCCACAATCTAACCGAGCTCATCCACGGGCTGATAATGATGATCGACGACCCGGAGACCACGGTGGAGTCACTTATACAGGTGATCCCGGGACCGGACTTCCCCACGGGAGCGTTGATCTTGGGGCAGCAGGGGATCCGTGAAGCCTACACCACCGGTCGCGGTGTGGTCACTACCCGGGCGACGGCCCGCATTGAGACGGGCCCTGGGGGCAAGCATCGCATAGTGATTAGCGAGCTGCCTTACCAAGTCAACAAAGCCAAGCTGGTGGAAAGAATCGCCGAGCTGGTGCGGGAGAAGAAGATCGAGGGCATCGCCGATCTGCGCGATGAGTCCGACCGGTCGGTCAAGGTGGTCATCGACCTGCGCCGGGACGCCAATGCCCGGGTCTTGTTGAACCAGCTTTACAAACACACCCCCATGCAGCAGAGCTTCGGCATCATCATGCTGGCGCTGGTAGACCGCCAGCCCCGCATCCTCAACCTGCGGGAGCTCCTCCACTACTACCTGGAGCACCAGAAAGAAGTGGTGGTACGGCGTACCCGCTTTGAACTGGCCCGGGCGGAAGCTCGCGCTCACATCCTCGAAGGTTTCCGCATTGCCCTAGACCATCTCGACCGGGTCCTGGCCCTGATCCGGGCCGCTCACACCGAGGAGGAAGCTAAGGCGGGGTTGGTCCGGGAGTTCGGCCTCTCCGAGAAACAAGCCGAGGCCATCCTGGAGATGCGCCTGCGCCGGCTGACCGGCCTGGAGCGGGAGAGGATCGAGGAAGAATACGCCGAGCTGGTCAGAACCATCGCTTATCTCAGGGCGGTGCTGGCCTCGGACCGCATGGTCTACGGCATCATCCGGAAGGAACTCGAAGACATCCGGGAGCGGTACGGCGACGAGCGGCGGACCCGCATCCTGCCTGCCGCAGAGGAGCTGGACCTGGAGGACCTTATCGCCGAGGAGGACGTGGTCATCACCGTGACCCACCTGGGCTACTGCAAGCGCCTACCCGTGAGCGCCTATCGCAGCCAGCGCCGGGGTGGGCGGGGCGTCACCGGGGTATCGACCCGGGAAGAAGATTTCGTGGAGAACCTGTTTGTCACTACCACCCACCACTACTTGTTCTTCTTCACCAACACCGGCCGGGCCCATCGCATAAAGGTCCATGAGATTCCCGAGGCCAGCCGGCATGCCAAGGGCACCGCGGCCGTCAATCTCATCGCCTTGGAGCCCGGCGAGCAGATCACCGCCATCATCCCCATAGCCAAACTCACCGACGACTATCTGTTTTTCGTCACGACCCAGGGTGTAGTCAAGAAGACTGGGTTGGACCAGTTTGAAAACATCCGTCGAACCGGCCTCATCGCCGTCCATCTTGACCGCGACGATCAGCTGGTCAGCGTGAGGCTGACCGGGGGTGACGCCCAGGTCATGCTGGTAACCAGGCAAGGCATGTGCATTCGCTTTCCTGAGGAAGGGGTCCGCCCCCTGGGCCGGCAGTCCCGGGGAGTCTCAGGCATCGACCTGGCGCCGGGCGACACCGTGGTGGCCGCCGACGTGGTTCTACCCGGCACCGACCTGGTGGTCGTCACCAACCGGGGGTTTGGCAAGCGCACGCCCGAAGCCGAGTACCGGGTACAGTCCCGGGGAGGGAAGGGAATCAAGGCCATACACCTTACCTCCCGCACGGGTTACGTGGCTGGGGCGCAGCTGGCCCGCGAGGACGACGACCTGATGGTGATTTCCTCGGGGGGCTCGGTCATACGCCAGCCGGTATCCGGCATCGCCCGCCTTCACCGCTCAACTCAAGGCGTGACGCTGATGCGCCTGGATGCGGAAGATGCCGTAGTGGCCATGGCGCGGGCAGGTCGGGAGGACGAGACGTGATGGAGCCCGGCTTCACCTTACTGGGGCATACCGCAGATGTGAAGGTGCGGGCCCGCGGGCCCGACTTCGAGGGCACGCTGGGCAACCTGGTTAAGGGTATGCTGGCGGTACTCTATGATGATCCGGCAGTGGCGGGGGAGCTGTACCGGGATCTGGTGGTCACCGCACCCGATCGTGAGAGCCAAGTAGTGGCATTGCTCAACGAGATCCTCTATGTCCTGGAGAGCGAGGGACTCGCTCCCAGCGACGTCTCGGGAGTCCGGACAGAGGAGGCCGCGCTGCGCGCCGGCGTTACCTGGGGCCGGGCTAAAGGCCGCCTGGTCAGGGAGGTTAAGGCCGCTACCTATCACCAGCTGTTGGTCACGGACACGCTTATGGAAGTGGTGCTCGACCTTTGAGCTGTCGACTACATCCGGCGTCTCCAACGCCGGAGGAGAAGTCGTGCCCGGTATGGCGCTTGAAGGCGGCCGGAGATCCGTTGGGGAAAAGGGGGCGCCAGCTGGGGCGGTGGTATGGGGAGCTTACCGGAGCCCTGCCGGGCCTCGGTTAACTACGCGGGAGGGAAGGCGAAGCAGCATGACCAGCAGCTGGAATGGACCGCTGGAGCCGGCCGGGGAGTGCCGGTGGAAGATCCCCGTAAGCTACAAGGCAGGCATGAAGGTGCCGGGGCTCATCTACGCCAGCCCGGCCATGCTGGAGGACATCCGGGCGGATCAAGCGGCCGAGCAGGTGGCTAATGTGGCCCACCTGCCCGGGCTGGTGCGGGCTTCCTTGGCCATGCCCGACATCCACTGGGGGTACGGGTTCCCCATCGGCGGCGTGGCGGCCACCGGTGTAGAGGACGGGGTGATCGCCCCGGGCGGAATCGGCTACGATATCAACTGCGGGGTGCGCCTGCTGCGGACCAACTTGGCGGCCAAGAAGATCAGGGACAAGATGGAAACCCTGGTCAGCGATGTTTTCCACGCCATCCCCGCCGGGGTGGGCTCGCAAGGGCCGCTTAAGCTGGACCGCGGGCAGTTGGAGCAGGTCCTCACACAAGGGGCGGCCTGGGCGGTGGAGCAGGGATACGGCTGGGCCGGGGACTTGGAACACTGTGAGGCAGGTGGCCGTCTGGCCGGCGCCGATGCTGCCGCCGTCTCCGGCCGGGCCCAGAAGCGGGGCTCTCCCCAGCTGGGGACTTTGGGTTCGGGCAACCACTTCATAGAGATCTCCGTGGTGGACGAGGTGTTCGACCAGGCCACCGCCGACGTCTACGGGCTGGAAGCCGGGCAGGCGGTGGTGTGGATCCATTCGGGCTCCCGGGGGCTGGGACACCAGGTCTGCACCGACTACCTGGAAGTGATGGGCAGGGCCGTCACCAAGTACGGCATCAAGCTGCCGGACCGCCAGCTGGCCTGCGCTCCGGTCAAGTCAGAGGAGGGGCAGAACTACTTTGCCGGCATGGCGGCGGCCGCCAATTATGCCTGGGCCAACCGCCAGGTGATGACCCACTGGGTGCGGCAGACCCTGGCCAAGTCGCTCGGCACCACTCCTGAAGATCTAGGCCTGCAGCTGGTGTACGATGTGGCCCACAACATCGCCAAGTTCGAAGAACATGCCGTGGACGGCAAGATGCGGAAGCTGTGCGTGCACCGGAAGGGTGCCACCCGGGCCTTCGGCCCTGGCCATCCGGAGCTACCCGCTCGCTACCGGGAGGTAGGGCAACCAGTCCTGGTTCCCGGCGACATGGGCCGGGCCTCCTATATCCTCAAGGGTACCGCCGTGGCCATGCAGGAGACCTTCGGGTCGGCCTGCCATGGAGCCGGCCGGGTAATGAGCCGGACCGAGGCGAAAAAGGGGGTCAGGGGTTCGGAACTAAGGCGTCGCCTGGCTCTTGAGGGCGTGATTGTGCGGGCCGGTTCCGATGCTTCCCTGGCGGAAGAGGCCCCCGAGGCTTACAAGGATGTCACCCAAGTGGTTGATGCCACGCAGCGGGCGGGCCTCGCCGGCCTGGTGGTAAGAGTCAGGCCGCTGGGGGTGATCAAGGGTTGATAGTCGGCGTGGGTGCCCAGTTTTGCAGCGG